>CAYZEJ010000007.1:0-28618 GCA_964477545.1 uncultured Anaerolineaceae bacterium
ATGCCTCGGCCGGTGCCCTGCGCGGCGCGGACCACGGTGATCTGGTTGACGATCAGGTCGCTGCCCTTGAGGGTCGCCCCGAGGCCGTAGCTGCCGAACGCGAACACGACGACGAGCGCCGGGATGGTCACCCAGGCCCACTCGCGCTTGTCGAGCCGGCGCAGGACGAGGTAGTTGATGGGGCCGATGAGGGCGATGTAGGCGGCAAGCAGCACCAGCAGCTGCTCGATCGGCGGAAGGTCGATCGAGGGCAGGTTCTGGAGTGCGCCGACGATATACGAGTCGTCCGTCACGGCCAATGGATTGAGTGCCGGGCCGCTGCTCTGCGGCAGCAGGCGGTGCCATAGCACGGCACTCGCGCCGCTCTCCGCGATCCACTCCTCGGCGGGGTTGAAGCCGACCAGGCTGATCGTGCCTCTGCCGTAGCCCGTCTCCGCGGCAATCACGTCGTCGCCGCTGCGGGCGAGGACCGTGCCGTGGTCGAGGGTGCCAGCCAGGGAGGGGACGGCCGCTGCAGTCGATGGCAGAGAGCCGAGCAGCCCGTTGAGATCGGCAGCGGGCACGTCGATTGTCTTAGCCGGGTCGAACGGAAGCAGATCGATGCCGAATCCACGGACGCTGCCGCCGCCAGTGGTGCCCCCGAGGATGGTCAGCCGGCCGCCGGCCCCCACCCACAGCCGTAGGGCTTCGAGTTGCTCGTTGGTGAGTAGAGCAGCGTCCGTGTCCTGCCAGACCAGCCGATCGATGGCCGACCATGCCTCGACCCGCGGGGGGAGGTCTTCGATCCGCAGGGTGATGACGGCGGGCGCCGAGACGTTGGGATTGACCATCGCCGCCGTTACTGCCCTGAGGAGCCCCTCGGGCCTCTCGGCGATGACCGCGACCACCGGGTTGAACGCGTCGTGGGAGGTGATCTTGACCTGCTGAGTAGCCACGGTCTGGTCGCCACTGACGAGGTCGATGTTGACCCGGCTGCCGAACAGAGCGGTCTGCGCGTACAGGGTGAAACGTTGGCGAGAGGGGTTGGGCAGGTCCGCCACGACGCCATAGTGCGATTGGCCGGAGTTGGGTCCGCGAATGCGCAGCTCGCCCGTGACGGACGGTCCGTTGTTGGCGATCTCAACGACGACGGCGGTCCATGAACCGGGCCGAACATGGCCGGCGAGGAGCGCGTGCGCCTCCATCGTGAGATCCGCGTTCGGCTGGATCGAAGGCTGGACCGAAGGCTGCGCGGATGAGGACGGGCTTTCGGCCAGGGCCGGGGACGCAGCCGACAGCACGAACAGCAGCGTGAGCAGGGCGGCGAGGGCTGATCGTGACGTTTGCGTTCGGTGGCGCATCTGCCCTCTGGCTAAGTAGTGCGAACGAGGACGGCCGGCCCCACTCGTTACACCCTACAGATGCGCTAGACGTGCGCCGGGGCCGGAAAGTTGCATGGGTTGCGCACGACCTAACATGCCTGTCCGTGCCAGAGCTTTTTCCGTTCCGAGCGTTGCGCTACGACGCGTCCGCCGTGCCCGACTTATCGGCCGTGCTGTGCCCGCCGTACGACGTGATTTCCGAGGCCGAACGCAGTCGCCTCTATGCACGAGATCCACGGAACGCGGTGCACGTAGAGCTGCCCGTAGCCGGTGACAAGGGTGGCTCGCCGTACGAGGCGGCGGCGCACACGTTCGCCGCCTGGATCGCCGACGGCGCCGTGCGGCGTGATGAGAGGCCGCTGGTCTACGCCTACGAACAGGTCTTCCGGGCGGCCGATGGGTCCGATAACGCCGTGCGCGGATTCTTCTGCCGATTGCGCCTCGAGCCGTACGGACCGGGGAGCACTGTCAGGCCGCACGAGGCGACCATGAGCGGCCCGAAGGAAGATCGGTTCCGATTGATGTCAGCCGTCAAGGCGAACCTGAGCCCGGTCCTCTTCCTGTACGAGGACGGAGATCGCGGGCGGACGGCAGACGCGCTCATGTCGGAGATTGTGTCCGGGCCACCCGCGGTTGAGGCGGTGGGGCCAGGCGGACTGGCCAACCGGCTGTGGCTGGCGGACCCGGCCGAGTCGGACGGCGCGCGCGAGCTGCTGCGGGTTGCCGGAGACAAGCCTGTCACGATCGCCGACGGGCACCACCGCTACGAGACGGCGCTGCGCTACCGCCACGAGGCGGGCTCGGCGGGTGCGGCCGACCAGGTACTGGCGCTGATGTACGAGGCTAAATCGGGCGGGCTGTTGCTGCTGCCGTGGCATCGCGTGCTGACCGGCGTCGACGGCCCGGCGCTGTTGTCCGCCGCCAACGACTGGTTCGCGGTGACGCCGTGCACCACGGCGCAGGCGATGATGGCGGGGCTGTCGGGATCCGAGCAGGTGGCAGACGCGCGTCCTCGCGGATTGATCGGCCTTTGGACCCGCGCGGGAGGTGCGCTGCTGGAGGTCGACGCCCAGCGCGTGGCCAACCTGTTGTCGTCGGATGCATCGGAGACACTGCGCTGGCTGGACGTCAGCGTGCTGTCGGCTACGCTCTCGCTGATGATCGGGACCAAATCGGAGGATCTCGCTGCCGACGGAAGGCTGACCTACCTGTCCGACGCCGGGCAAGCGGTGGCGCAAGTCGAGGCAGGCGAAGCCGACGCGGCATTCATTCTTCGGCCGACGCTGATCGATGACGTCCTGTCCGTTGCCGCGGCGGGTGAGCACATGCCCGCCAAATCGACGTTCTTCCATCCCAAGGCCGCCACCGGCCTGGTCTTCAATCCGCTCGCCGACTGATGGACGATCTCATCGGCCGTGACGGGCATCGCGGGCACAACGGGCACGACGGCCGTGACGGCAAGGAGCTGTCGGTGGACCACACGCACCGGTTGACTGTCCTCGACCGGCCAATGGGCCGGCCGATCCGCAAGGACGAGCGGATCGTTGTCGACCGGGGCCTGTACATCGAGTCGTGGTTGCCCGAGCGCCGCTCGCGGCGCAAACCGCTCTACCTGCTCCACGGCGAGTTGGGCGGATCCTGGCTCTGGCACCGTTTCCTGGGCTTCTTCGCGCCGCGCGGCTGGGAGGGCCACGCACTCAACCTGCGCGGGCACTACTGGTCAGACACGGCCGATTTCGCCGACCTCGACTTCTCGACCTACCTCGATGACGTCGCAGCTGGCGCGGGCACGATGTCGCGCCCACCGATCGTCATCGGCCACGGGCTGGGCGGACTCCTCGCCATGAAGCTGGCCGAGACGCGGCCGGTGTCGGCGCTGATCCTGCTGAGCTCGGCGATGCCCGCCGAGCTCCTGGAGCCGCCACCGTCGCACATGGTCCGCCTGCTGCCGCGCCAGTACAAAAGAGAGCTGCTCGATTGGGACGGATCGCTGGAGGTGATCCAGCATCAGAACCCGGACCTGACCACGGCCGACGTGATGCGCGTCCAGCATATGATGGGCATCGAGTCGGGCTCCGCGCGGCGACAGATGCTCGAGGGAGTGTCGGTATCCCTGGCCGAACTGCCGGCCGTGCCCATGTTGGTAATCGGTGCCGGGCTCGATCGTTTCTTTCCGGAGCCCGACAGCGAACGATTGGCCGAGTGGTTGGGGGCCGACTACCAGCCCTTCGGCGCCCATTCGCACTACGGCCTGGTCACCGGCGAGGAGTCGTACGAGCAGGTCGCCGAGGCGATCCGGACGTTCCTGGAGTCGCACCGCCTCTAGACGATACCAACCGGTGATTACGGGTTCGATGGTTTGGGCGTGGGCAACGTAGGGCCTTTGCCTCGCCTATAAACGAGGACGGTGCGCCGAAAGGTGATTACGACGGTACCGTCGGGCTTGAATCCAGTCGTTTGCACCTTCACCAAACCAACATTGGGTCTTGATCGGGAGTCGCGCACCTCGAGCACCTCTGACATCGAGTAGATGGTGTCGCCTTCGTAGACAGGATTCGGCAGGCGAACGTCATCCCATGCGAGGTTCGCCATAACGTTCTGCGACACGTCGGTGACGCTCTGTCCGGTAACCACGGCCAATGTGAGCGCTGAGTTGACCAACGGCTTGCCAAATGGTGTCTGACTCGCATAGTGGTGGTCAAAGTGAAGCGGCGCGGTGTTCGACGTGAGCAGCGTGAACCAGATGTTGTCGTTGGTGGTAATCGTGCGGCCGAGAGGGTGGCGATAGACGTCGCCAACCTCGAAGTCCTCGAAGAACCGGCCGCGCCAACCTTCCTTCTCCGCCATTACGTTCCGCTCGGCGCCGTACGCCCGAATGGTGCGCGTCTCAGCGCCACGGCGTTGACGATAACGATCGCAAGTAGTAGTGGGACGATGAGGAACGCCGGTCGGAACCCCGTCCGCTCAGCGATCAAGGCTAGTGCGAATGGCGCGACCCCGAATGCCAGACCCACGGCGATTGCAGCCCGCGCACTTGCCCGGGTTGGATCGGTCGGCCAAGCCGCGAGCGCTCGGGAGATCGAAAGCGGGTACAGGAGCGCAACGCCAAAGCCGGTCACGAGCAGACCAACCGCGGCGATGCTCGGCAGCCAGCCTAGCCAAAAGATTGCGAATCCAACCGCCGAAACCACAACCGCCGACAGGAAGAGAGAACCAGACCCGGAGAAGCGTCCTCCGCCGACCCTTCCAACTGCCATGCCAACCAAGAATAGAGAAAGCATGCCCGCGGCGGTCGCCGCGTCGACCTTCAGGACGCTTACGAGGTAGTCGGCGCTCCAGAAGACCATGCACATCTCGACGGATATGACGCAAAAGATGTCTAACCACCGGCGCCAGTACGGCCCCTGTACATGTCCGGCCTGTGAGCTGGCGGCAGCGATCGCTGGTAGCAGATGGTCTCCATGGAATTGAACCCGCCAGCCGATCACTGCCAGGATCACGGCAGCCGCGACAGGGAGCGCGACGTAACCAACCCGCCAGCCCAGTCCCAGGCCGACAGATAGAGAGATGAGCACTGGCGCCAAGATTGCAGTGGTGCTCACGATCCCAGTCATCAGCACGATGGCGCGCGTCGCGAGGTGGCCGTGCCTGTCTGACAGGATGGCCGGCACCAAGAAAATCAGCATCGCGCCGCCGGCGCCCACAAGTGCAACGCTGACACCCAGGACAACAAGCGAGCTTGCGGCGGGCAGAAGCAGCGCACCGGACGCCATGGCGATGACGCCACCCCAGAAGGCGGCCCGTCGGCCGACGATTCCAACAACCCGGTGGCCAAGCACGCCAATCGTCAGGAGTCCGAACGCCAGGAACAGAGAAAACGTCCCGATCTCGCCCCGCCCAGTAGACAGCTCCGTCTGAAGGAACGGCAGCACCGGACCGAGTCCATTCGTGAGAAAGCCGAAGATGCCGATTGCGCCGTAGCACAGAAGGGTGAGCGCGTCCATTTCGGGACGCCGACGAATGTCGGAGACTGACCCCGACTGGCGCTCGCCGTCAGGCGTCAAGGAAACACGACGCTGATCGGGCGCACGAAATGGTTGGGCAGATTACCGAACCCGTAAGTCTTCGGCTTCCTGCTCGGCGATCTGGAAGATGCGAGCGACTACCTCAGAGACGATCTCCAAGGGCACGAAACAAATCCCAGTTTCGTCCGCCAGTACCAGGTCCCCAGGGTGGACCTGTACCCCGAGGCAGCTGATGGGTCCATTGATTGCTGTGGGCTCCAGCCGCCCCTTGCCGCTCTGCGGCGTCAGCCATTTCGACCAGACAGGAAAGCCAGCTGACCGGATCTCCTCAATGTCCCGCACGCCACCGTCGACGATGGCGCCCGACAGGCCGTAGTTCACGGCAGCCGTCGCCGCACGACCGCCGATTACCGATATTGGATCGCGCACAGCAGCCTCGACCACCATCACATCGCCGCGCTTCGCCATCTCGAACACCGACTCGTGGGCAAGCTTGGATTGCGACGTCAAGGCTTGCGCTGGGTCAATGCGTCGTCGTTCTGGGACATAGCGCAGCGTGAGCGCGTGACCCGCGATCGCGATTGGTCGCCCGAGCCGGGGCGGAAGTAGCGATGCAGGAACCACCAGATTCCAACCCATCCCATCGAGGATGTCGGACGCGGTTGCGGACAAGCCCTGGGTCTCGGTCAGTGCGACGAGTGTTCTCGTGGGGATTCGTTCGAATGTCGGCCGACGTATGTCATCCAACCTGAAGTCAGTCACCTTGGCGCTCGGGTCGTCGCATTTGCTGGGGACATAAGGTGGAGATGGCTATTCGGTCTGGGCGATTTCGTCGACGTCGTCATCATGGAAGTGACGGTGCACTTCCCTGAGGGTGCTTCCTGCCCGCAGGGCTTCCTTGCTTTCGCGGTCGATTTGCTCGCGTTCTTCCGCAAGCTCCAGCACACGTTCCGCCATGTCCTGCGGTATGACGCAGATCCCCGACTCGTCAGCCACCAGCCAATCGCCAGCCTGGATCAACACGCCGTCGATGACGACATCGTCGTTGATGCCCAGCCCCTGGTACTTGCCCTCCGAAGCGGGAAGAGAGCGCCCGATTGCATGCACCGGAAATGCCAGCTCGTTGATGCCCTCGATATCCCGACAGCCGCCGTAGATGACCGCGCCAACGGCTCCGCTGCGCTGGGCCGTGAATGCCGCGCGGTCGCCAAAGAGTGTCGAGGCCAACCTGCCGAGGGCATCGATCACCACGACGCTGCCCGGATGAGCAGCATCTTCGACGACCTCGTTCAACCGCCGGGACTCGCTACCTGTCCTGCTGAGCGCAAGTCGCAGCGTCACTGCCCTGCCGGCGAACTTGGTCCTCGTAGTCATCGGATGAATCTGGTCACCGAGGGCCGGGGTTTTGATCCCCACATGCTCCAGGGCATCGCATATGTGCCCTGTCTCGCAGTTCATGAACCGCTCGCTCATTGCCCTGTCCTGATCGATCGTCATCAGTATCCGTGCCCTTCCATCCTCAAGACTGTTGCTGTCATCCGCGGCGTCGCAGGCCGCAGCACGCCTAGCTCATGTGCTGGATGCCATGAGGAGTGGAGCAAGAAGATCAGCCACCGCTTGGCGTTCGGGACGACGCCTACCGGCCTCAACCTCCTTCACGAGGCGAACCATTTCCGCATTGAGCGGCGTGGGGACGCCCAGCTCGGAGCCTTTCTTCACGACGTGACCGTTCATGAAGTCGATCTCGGTGGGTCGGCCCTTCTCTACGTCCTGGAGCATTGACGCCTTCACATGCGGATAAGGCTCGAACAGTGAACGGAAGTGCTCTTCGAGATCGTCCGTTTCCTTGCTGCCCAGAGGCTGCAGGTACGCGCCGGCTGGACCGTCAAGCTCTGCTTGGTCCAGCTCCATACCGAGCTCCAGTGCAACCTTGACTGTCTCCATCCCCAGGGCTATCGAGAAGCGACGCGCGGTCGAGTCCACGACGATCTCGCCCATGCCCATACCAGTTACGACAGCGACGGCATTGACCTCGGTGTTTCGTACCAGCTTCGACCAGAGCTCGCGCCAGATGTTGTCGGAGAGATCGGTCGTGACACTGTTTGAAAGCACGGTGGCGATGTCCTGAAGCCTTGGCGTGATCCGCCCGTCCAGTTCTCCAATTACCAACCTGCGCTCTTTGCGGGTGGCTGAGCTATGGCCTGGCCCTTTGAGGGCGCCGTCAAACCTGACCATGGCTCCGATGGTGCGGTCTGGTCCGACGATGGAGGCGATCGTGTCTTCGTTGATGCAGTTCTGTAGAGACACAATCGGAGAGGACTCGGTGAGGTAAGGCTTAATGGCCGTCACAACCTCGGCGGTCTGGTACGACTTGACAGCCAAAAGCACGACTTCGGGGGGCTCGCCGATGGAGGCCATCTCAGTGAGATGCCACGCCTCCAGCGGTTCGACATGGACCGGTCCATCCGGGTAGTCGACGGTTAGTCCGGACGTCCGCATCGCGGCGACGTGCTCTCGCCATGAGTCCACGACGACGATCGGATGATGCGCTGCCAGCCGACCGGCCATCGCACATCCGATGCCGCCAGCACCCACTATCCAATAGGCGATGAGATCACCTCAGCGGAACTTCCGCGCCTCAATCGGGGCCTCTCCGAAGCTGCAGGCGATACGAATAGCGCTCGGGATGAAAGTAGTTGACGCAGAGCTCCACTGGTCGGTCTGACTCGTCGAAGTGCAGCCGCTCGATACGGAGAATCGGCTGGGACGGATCGCAGTCGATTGATTCCGCGATGCTGCTCGGCGCTGCCACCGCGGTGACGACCTGCTTTGACCCGGCGATCCGGTGTGGAAGGGCCCGGTCAAGCAAGCCGATGATCGTGGTCCGACTCCGCGCCCCAGATTGAGTCAGGAATCGAGCGCCATCGAGAACGGCGGCGACGCGAGGTGGGAGAAAGACATAGGTGAAACAGAACGGAAGGTCTTGATGCGACCGCCTGAAGCCGACCCTCACGACTTCGTCGAATTGGAGCCCCAGCTTTGCGGCAACGGCCGGATCCGACACGAATCGCAAGGGTTCGACGATCTCCATCTCTGTGTCCTTGGAAAGGGCCAGGAGCTCGTCAACCGAGCCGAACGGACGGACGTACGCGAGCGGCCGCGCAGCGAAGGTTCCTCTCCCGGGCACCCGCTGGACGAGGCCCGCCAGATCGAGCTCGAGGTAGGCTCGCCGCACGGTATGGCGACTTACCCCATACACCTCCGTGAGTTCCGCCTCCGTCGGCATACGGCCACCCTCCTTGTACCGCTGCTCAGCGATGTCCTCGCGCAACTGCTCGGCAAGCTCCTGGTAGAGGATCTTGCGCTGCGGAGCGGGGGCCGGGGGGCTGCCGTCTAGAAGAGACGTGGTTCGAACCACTGAGATCTCCAGCGATGGGATGGGAGTGAATACCGCCTGAGGGGCCTCGCCGAGGCTCTCACGGCGTGGGTCAGGTCATCGTAAACGCGCTCAACAGCCCAAGCCTAATTTGTCCGTCCAATCGTGACACGCGGTCCGGTCGCGGTCAAGTGAAGGAGGCTCCTAGACCAAGGGCCTCAAGGCGAATTCAGCACCTTGACAGGGCGGTTTGGCGCCGCCAATAATGGCCGGACATTTCGTGGCGAGCGGTACGGAATTGGCCGTCATTGAGAGGAGCCAGCCGATCCAACTTTCGTCCTGGGGACTCGCCGTGTCGCCCGAATGGCTATTTCTCGCTGGAGCCGGTGCGGCGCCAGGCTCGCTGGTGGGTAGCCAGCCAGAGAACGGCTGGTCGTGACGGCCACGCAGCAAGGCAGGGACGCCTCCGAAGAACCAGTTGACGCCCGGGCACCCGTAGTTGCGATTCGTGGCGTTTCGAAGCGCTTCGGCGCGACCCTAGCCCTGGACAACGTCGATCTCGACGTCCGTGAAGGCGAGATTCATGCCTTACTCGGGGCCAACGGGGCAGGGAAGTCGACGTTGATCAAGCTGCTGGCGGGTATCCACCAACCGGACTCGGGGGAGATCCAACTCAAGGGGCTGCCGTACCGCACTGGAATCGACCGCGTGCCGATGGCGTTCATTCATCAGGACCTGGGGCTCTTCGCATGGACGACAGTGGCCGAAAACATTGCCCTGGTTCGCGGGTATCCACGGCGCAGACGGTTGATAGATTGGCGACAAACGACGGAGCAGGCAGCGCGTGCCCTTCGAATCCTGGGGAGCGACATTCGGCCTGATGCTCCACTGGCCGCGTTGTCGCAGAGCGAGCGGGCGATCGTCGCGATAGCCCGCGCCTTAGCCCTCAACGCGGAAGTGATCGCGCTCGACGAGCCAACTGCCAGTCTCACCGAACGCGAGGTCACGCGCCTTTTCGGCGTGCTCGACCGCCTGAGGCAACACGGGGTCGCCATCATCTACGTGAGCCACCGGCTGGATGAAGTCTTCCGGCTGGCTGATCGCGTCACGGTTCTGCGCGATGGAAGGAGTGTGTACAGCGCGCCAGTCGCGACCACAGTCCCAGCCGATCTGGTGACGCTAATCGTTGGTCGGCCGCCTTCCGAAGTGTTTCTGAAGCCTCCGCCCGCAACGGGCACGCCGCTCCTCGAGGTCCGCAACGTCAGCGTTGGTACCACGGGCCCAGTTTCCCTCCAGGTGATGGGCGGTGAAATCCTGGCCCTTACCGGACTCGGTGGCGCCGGTCAGGACACGGTTGGCCGGGCGATCTGTGGGATCTACCCAATCTCGGCCGGCACCGTCGTACTTCACGGCAGTCCAGTGGAGTTCAGGAATCCAGGGGATGCGGTCGACAACAGCATCGTGTTCGTGACAAGCAATCGTCAGGATGAAGGACTTGCCCCGCGGCTCTCGGTCAAGGAGAACCTCTTCCTTAACCCCGGGGCCTGGGGTCGCGGACTCTTTCAGCTCATGTCACGTCGCGCGGAATCTGTGCGGGCCAGTCGACTCGCTAACAAGTTCTTGGTTCGGCCGCCCGACCCAGATCGGTCAGTCGACACGCTGAGCGGTGGCAATCAGCAGAAGGTGTTGCTTGCGCGCGGTGCCGGATTAGGAAGCGCACTGCTCGTGCTCGAGGAACCCACGCGAGGGGTGGATGTGGGAGCCAAGGCCGAGATCTACCAGATCATCGTTGACGCCTTGGACGACGCCCATGCCGTAATCCTCGTCTCATCGGACCTCGAAGAGGTATCAGGGATTTCCAGCCGGGCGCTGATCTTTCATAGCGGCGTCATCACGGGCGAGCTGCGTCGCGACGAGATGTCTCTAACGAAGCTCACTCACCTGGTCACAGGCGCCGATACCCGCGCCGCGGTGGCAAGCGCATGACGGGCGAAGGGCGCAGGCCACACGTCGAAGTTACACCTCAACAGCATGGACGGCGCTGGTGGCGGCGAAGGTCACGAGCCGACCTCGTCAACACAGCCACGCATCTCTTGAGCGTTCAGGCTCTGTTGATCGCAACTGTGTTCATTGTTGCTGGTTTTGCAATTCTGTTACCAGATACCTATTTCACTCCACTCACCGCCAAGGCGATTGTTTACGGGAAAGCGACAGTAGCGATCCTGGCAATCGGGCAAATGATCGTAATCGCCACAGGACACTTCGATCTGTCCATAGGTTACGGCGTGGGCGCTACATACATCTTGACCATTGTGCTGCAAGTCCAGCAAGGGCTCCCGTGGGAACTGGCCGTAGCGATCGCAATTCTTGCTGGCATCGTTATCGGTGTGGTAAACGGCGTCCTCGTGCATTACGCCAAGATTGACTCATTTATCGCCACACTCGGAACTGGTTCCATTCTCTTTGGCCTCGCGCAGTGGTATACCAATGGCAGACAGATCGTCGGCCACCTCCCGAACGACTTCAAGAACCTCAACGGCGCAATCGTCTTCGGTGTCCCGGTGCCGCTTCTATACATCCTTGGGATAGCCGTCATTGTGTGGATCGCCTTTGAATTTCTGCCAATCGGCCGCTACCTTTACGCGTTGGGGTCCAACCCGAGAGCCGTAGAGCTAATTGGCATTCGGAGTGGAAGATACGTGATCGGGGCCTACGTCGCATGTGGCCTGCTCATGGGCATTGCGGGTGTACTTCTGGGCTCGCAGCTCCAGGTCGCTCAAAGCAACGTAGGGGCGGATTACTTGCTACCGGCATTTGTAGGGCCTCTCTTGGGCTCAACCACGATTCGACCCGGGCGCGTGAACGTGTGGGGCACATTGATCGCGGTAGTCGTACTCGCAGTGGGTATTGCCGGTATCCAACAGATGGGCGGGTCCTTCTTTGCGGAGCCGCTTTTCAACGGGGCTACGCTTCTCGTGGCTGTTGGGTTGGCGGGATACGCGGCGCGACGAAGGGCACTGCTGAAATCGCGGAGCGGCGACGCCACCTCCACCTCAACTGTGGTTAGTGAGGTGGATTGATACGGAATGACGCAACTTCGGGTAGGGAATGTCTTGATTGAGGAGGACTACGTGATATCACCGTCGACGGTCAGGCAACACACGAGGCGGCAATGGTTGGCACCGTACGCATCGTGGGCCGCAATCTTTTTAGTTGTCGTCGCCTGTGCTTCCGCACCTGCGGGAACACCTAGCCCGGCTGCGTCAGCCGTATCGGATGATCCGTTCGTAGCAATTGCGAGAGCAGCATCGGACGCAGCGACCGCGCCCGTAACCACTTGGGATGGACCCACCACTGGGCCGAAGGCCGCGGTTGACAAGTTCGTAATTTGTGTTTCTCAGGACCAGCAAAACGGCGGTCCAGCCGGCATTTGCGCCGGGGCTCAGGAGGCCGCCGAGGTCATGGGCTGGCGCTTCCAGGTTCTCGACGCGAAGGGTACAGCCGACGGCAACCAGTCGGTCATGAATCAAGCGCTCGCTCTACAGCCTGACGGGATCGTCAATGCCAGTATCTCAATCGACCTCATCGCCGATCAATTACGAGACGCGGCTGAGGCGGGGATCAAGGTTGTCGGGTGGCACGCCACCACCTTTCCAGGGGCTACGATGGATCCGCCACAGTTCTACAACGTCCAGTCAGATCAGGTCGTCGGCGGACGGACGTTGGCGGACTACGTGATTGCCGATTCAAACGGCAAGGCTGGGGTGGCGATCGTGAACTGGAGCATATTCCCGATCGCCATTCTCAAGGTTGATGCGATGAAGATCGAGATTGAACGTTGCCGTGACTGCAGGATCCTCGATCAGGGTGACATCGCCTTGACCGAGGGTGCCCAGAAGATGCCAACCTACGTCACCGGGCTCGTTCAGAGGCATGGCGGGGCGCTGACCCACATCATGTTCATTAACGATGGATATGCGGACTTTTCGATCCCTGCATATCAAGCACTCGGCATTGGCCCGAGCGGGCCTCCTGTCATGGTCTCCTTCGGCGACGGCAGTGCGCCGGCCTATCAGAGAATCCGGGACGGACAGTATCAAACCGCGACGGTCCCGGAACCATTGGATGTCTCAGCCTGGCAGATGATCGACGAGCTCAATCGCGCATTCGCGGGCGAAGCGCCTAGCGGTTACGTCCAGCCCGTGCACCTTGTTGTGAAGAGCAATGTTGACGCCGACGGCGGCACCAACAATATCTTTGACCCTCAAAACAACTACAGGGAAGCCTACAAGGCGATTTGGGGAAAGTAGCGATACTCAGATCTGCTCTGGCGAGCGCGGCCATCGCGGGATGACCGCGAGGGCCGTGCTCGTCTCCTTGCGGGGCATCAATGAAAGGTACGTTGTTCTGCTACGAAACCGATTACGAGAATTGATGCAGCAGCGGCTGACGGTCGCTGGGCCTTTCGTCACGCTGACCGATTCCGCAGTGGTCGAACTCGTTGCTCTGGCCGGATTTGATCTGATAGTGATTGAGCTCGAGCATGCAGCGATCGACATTCAGACTCTGCAACACCATGTGCGCGCGGCCAGAGCTCATGATCTGGGCGTTCTAGCGCGCGTTCCCGGTCACGATCGAGGACTCCTGCTTAGGGTGCTGGATGCTGGCGTGGATGGTGTGTTGATACCGCATGTGAGCAGCGCCAGGGCGGCTCGCGATGCAGTGGAGGCGGTGCGCTATCCGCCGATCGGACATCGGGGAATGGGAGGAGGCGCCAGATCCGCCGCCTATGGTGCACATGGGTTGGGCGGCGTCCGCGAGCTCACCGAGTGGCTCAACGCCAACACGGTGCTGGCGGTGATGATTGAGGACACGGCCGCGGTAGAGGCAATCGACGAAATCGCGCACGTGCCCGGAATCGACATCCTCCACGTTGGACCGAGCGACTTGTCCGCCTCCATGGGCTTGATCGGCACCCACGATGATCCCCAACTGGCGGCAGCAATCGACCGGGTTCAGGCGGCAGTGGCCGGCGCGGGGGTGAAACTAGGCATGCCTGTCGGGCATGACGCGTACTCGCGCTCCGCCGACCAGCTGCGCGAGCAGGGCGCGTGGCTCCTGACCTGTGGTACGGATACATCGGTCCTGCTCAAGGGCTTCCGGGGCATCGCAGCGGCGATTCAACAGTGACGAAACGACCCGCCGAGCACAACGCGGATCGAAGGAGTGGGCAGATGCCGAAGATGGTCAACCCTTCCGGGCAACCTCCGGAGCGGCCTCGATGAGCGATTCGGGCCTGGAAGGAGCGATCAGTAGGAACGTGAAGTTCATCAGTCACTCCAATATGGGGGGCCGATCGGACGGCGGTCAGGTGATGGTCGAGCGCGGCTTCGCCTACATCGGGCAGCTTTTCAGCGACGGGTTCACCGTGGTGGACGTTCGCGATCCCACGAAGCCAGAACCAGTGGCGTTCGTTCCCGCACCGGAGAACTGCTGGACTGTGCACCTCCAGGCTCACGGAGACCTATTACTCGTCGCTCACGAGTACGACTTCTATGCCAATCCGAAGTTCGTGAACGAGAAAACGTACTACACGCAATCGGTCGAGCAATCGATGAAGGAGGCTGGCGCCGACGCCCAGATCACGCGCGGTGGCATGCGCATATTCGACATCGCCACGCCCGGTCAGCCTCGCCAGGTCGGGGAAATGCTCGTCGACGGCCTGGGCTTCCATCGAATCTGGTACGTCGGCGGGCGCTACGCGTACGTATCAACGCTCCTGGATGGGTACACGGATCACGTCTTCATCGTGGTCGATATGGCCGATCCGACCAAGCCTCATGAAGTCGGACGATGGTGGCTCCCTGGGATGTGGTCAGCCGGTGGCGAGGAGCCCACGTGGCCAAAAGGCGATCGAGTCGCGCTGCATCACGCGATCGTCGCCAATGACATTGCCTATGGATCCTGGCGTGATGGTGGCCTCACCCTGATTGACGTCAGCGAGCCGACGAAGCCCACCCTGCTCGCTCACCGCAACTGGCACCCGCCATTCGGTGGAGGCACGCATACCTCAATGCCGTTGACCGACCGAGCGCCGGATCCGAAGCCATATGTTGTCGTTCTCGACGAAGCCGTGCTAGACAACTGTGCCGATCAGCTGAAACACAGCTGGATGGTGGATGTTCGCGAGCCGAGGAACCCGGTTACGGTTTCCACCCTTCCGACGCCATCTGAGCGCGACTACTGCAAGGAGGGAGGCCACTTCGGGCCACACAACCTTCATGAGAATCGACCAGGCGCGTTTCAGAGTTCGGATCTGATATTTGCGACGTACCAAAATGCGGGCTTACGTGTATTCGATGTCAGCAATCCATATCGGCCGGAAGAGGCCGGCTTCTTCGTTCCGCCAGCAAACTTCGAATTCTGGATGGATCACCGTCCGGATCGTCCACGGGCGATCCATTCAGTCGATGTGTTTGTCGACAAAGAGGGCCTGATGTACTTGACGGACTTCAACGCGGGCCTGCATATCCTCGAGTGGCAGGGAAAGTAGTGCTCGTTTGACTTGGCTCACCGGAGTGGCGGGGATTGACGAAATGGCGTTCGAGCAACTCAGACCGCGCCACGCAGATGGCGCGCGCAACTGATGGTGAGTGGCCAGGCTGCGGGATTCCATGAAGCGTCCATCTTGGAGGCCATCCGGTCCACCCTCTTCTCCGAGATGCAGGCTGATGAGCGCGTGATGGTGCTCGGCATGGACGTCGGACGTCTGGGAGGAGTCTTCCGTGTGACGGAAGGACTTCTCGCGGAATACGGGCCGGATCGAGTCGTCGACATGCCGATGAGCGAGGGCGCGATTGTGGGAGCGTCGCTCGGCCTCGCGATCGGTGGCGTAGTCCCAATCGCAGAGATCCAATTCCTCGGCTTCAGCCATCAAGCCTTCCACCAGATCGGATTCCAACTTGCGCGATACCGCTTTCGGTCGCGTGGGCGCTACCACGCACAGGTGACCATTCGCGCGCCCTTCGGTGGCGGTGTCCGCACTCCGGAGTTCCACGCCGACTCGATCGAGGCCCAGTTCAGCCAATCGCCGGGGATACAGGTTGTCTGCCCCGCTTTTGCGGACGATGCCAAGGGCCTGCTGTTGACCGCCATCCGCGACCCGGATCCGGTCCTGTTCCTCGAGCCCCAAAAGCTTTATCGCTCGGTGCGCGGACAGGTGCCAGACGCCAACGAAGGCATTCCATTTGGCGTAGCGAGAGTCGTGAGAGAGGGAACTGACATCACGTTCGTGGCGTGGAGCGCAGCGGTCCACCTCTGTCTCGAGGCAGCGGAGCGTCTCACAGGCGAGGGGATCTCGGCCCAGGTACTCGACCTGCGGTCCCTGGTTCCGCTCGACGTCGAGGGCCTGGTCAATGCCGTCGTGTCAACTGGCAGGGCTGTGGTCGTGCACGAAGCCCCACTGACCGGTGGCTTCGGCGCGGAGATCGTCGCCACCCTCCAGCAGGAGGCATTCATGTCACTCGACGCACCTGTAATTCGGGTCGCCTCGCACGACAGCCCGTATCCGCCTGGTGCGCTCGAGGATCACTATCTGCCTTCGCTGGATCGGGTCCTGGCCGCGGCCAGGGCTGCCGTGCACTTTTAGCGATGGCCAGACTCGCCTCCGGTCGATCCATCCAACGTGCCAAACGCACTGAGCATGAACTGCGGCTTCTGGATCCGAGTGGTCGTCTCGCAGACGGTTCCGCCGGACTGCTCAGCCCGGCTCAGATCACGGACGCTATGAGGCTGATGCTGCTGTCCCGGGCGATCGATGAGCGCGTCACCAAGCTAAAGAGGCTGGGTCGGGCCGGCACCTACGGCCCGGTTCACGGGCAAGAGGCAGCGGTGGTTGGTTCCGCAATGGCTCTCGACCCCAACAGGGATTGGATGGTGCCGGCGACTCGCGAACACCCGGCGATGATTCGGCATGGCTTGACGCTCGATCGCATGCTCGCCGGATTCATGGGCAAGCTGAACTACGCGCGGATTCCGGACGACGTTCGACTGTTGCCGCGCAATCAGTCGATCGGGTCGCAGTTGCCCCATGCGGTTGGGCTTGCCTGGGCCCTGAAGATGCGCCAGCAGGATGGCGTGGTCCTCGTGTACCTCGGCGATGGGGCGACCTCGGAAGGAGACTTCCACGAAGCAGCCAACCTCGCGGGGGTGCAGCAGGTGCCGCTGATCTTCCTCCTCCTCAACAACCAATATGCGATCTCGACCCCTGTGAGCATGCAGACCAGGGCGCCGAGCTTGGCGGCTCGGGCGGAGGGGTACGGGTTTCCTGGTCTCGCCGTCGATGGCAATGATCTCTTCGCCGTATACGCGGCCACCGCCGACGCCGTCGCACGCGCGCTGGGCGGGCTCGGCCCGAGTCTGATCGAAGCACGCACCTACCGAATTGGATTCCACAACACTTCCGATAATCCGAAGGCCTATCGTGAGGAAGCCGAGGTCGAGGCGGCGTCCGCAAGAGACCCCATTGATCGACTGCGCCGATACGCGGCGAGCGCAGGTATCTGGTCTGCGACGGCGGAAGCCGAGGTGGCCGCAACTGTTGAGGCGGAGCTCGAGAGCGCCTATCAAAAGGCCGCAGCCGCAGATTCGCCGGGTCCCGACGAGGTCTTCAAGCACGTGTACTCCCGCCTTCCGCTGCGACTCAGGCGGCAGCGCGACGAAATGCTGGCGGAGTCATGACGATCACCAAGGTCACGATGCCCCAACTTGGCGAGTCCGTAGAGGAGGGCACCATCGCGGGCTGGCTCGTAAAGCCCGGCGACTCGATAGCTGAGTTCGCGCCCATGCTCGAAGTCGAAACAGACAAGGTGACCGTCGAGCTCCCGTCGCCAGTTACGGGTGTGCTGGTAGAGATATTGGCTCAAGAAGGCGAGACCGTCCGAGTCGGTGCCGAGATCGCCGTGGTCGAGGTCCGCGACCATCGGTCACTCGGCGAGGCACCAAGCCCTGAGCCGGACGGCCACACCGGCAAAGGGAGCGACCCGGCCACTCTCGAGACGCCAGCCTCAGGGGCCCCGGCTACGCAGAATCTGGACGACACCCAGCTTCAGGAGCCCGCGCCATCTCCACCCGCGACACCAGAGCCACTCCCCGCGGCGTCGCCAACCGCTGACACAACGACTTCTCAGTCAGCTGACACACCTGCCTCTCGGCCGGCTGGAGGGGACCGTTCTGTCCCGCTCACAAGAGTCCGCCTGCGAATAGCCGAAAACGTGGCGCGAAGTAAAGCGACGATTCCGCACGCCTGGCAGGCGCAGCAGGTGGATATGAGTGGCGTCGTTGCCAGCCGGACCGCCAACAAGGATCAATTCAAGGCCAGAGAGGGCTACCCGCTGACTTACTTGCCGTACGTGATCAAGGCGACGGCGACGGCGCTCCGTGAGCATCCCGAGGTGAACTCGACGTTCGGCGAGGCCGAGCTGATCCTGCACGGCAGCATCAACATCGGCATTTCGGTGGGTCTCGAGGACACGCTCGTAGTCCCAGTCATTCCCAACGCCGGCCAGCTTTCGGTCGGTGGGATCGCACGTTCCGTTGGTGCGCTGGCGCAGCGCGCCCGCGAAGGTAAGCTCCAGGTTGGCGACCTCCAGGGGGGCACATTCACCGTCAACAACTCCGGGACATTCGGGACGGATCTGAGTTACTCGGTGATCGTTCCCGGCCAGGCCGGGATATTGACGATGGCGGCGATCGTGGAGCGACCAGTTGTCGTCAGAGGAGAAATCGGCATCAGGCCGGTCATGTACCTCTGCTTCAGCTTGGATCACCGCGTCCTCGATGGGTTGGCGGCCGCGCGTTTTCTGACGAGCTGTCGCCTCTGGCTCGAGGCCCTTACCGAAGAAACGCCGCTGTAATGGGAAACGACCCGGCGCGCTGAGGTTGCACAGCGCGGGCGATTTTTGGATGACTGAATGAGCAAGGCGATCAGTCTGAGCCTGAGTGCCGCACTCGACGACCTGCATCAATGGGTCGCCGTGCTAGTGAGTTCCGACGGGCCGGATGCCCACCAGATTGAGGTAGATCATCTGGTCTGGTGCCACGCGCACGTCGAAAGCGCGCGGGCGATGCGTGAGTGGGCGGATGTTTCGGGTCATCCTCTAGCGGACGAACTGGCGGACGTCCTTGAGCAGCAGACGCTTGCCACGTTGTCGGGCAGCAATCAACGGGCAGCCGTAGAGCTGGATCAGCGCATGGCGGACATCGCTGCACGTCTGGTTCCGCTGGAGAATGTCGGCGCCCAGGAGAGCCATCGCCTTCTTCGTTCCACGCTGAGGGACTTCGCCAAGAGCGAGATCGAACCGTATGCGCAGGACGTTCACAGGAAGGATCTTGACGTTCCTGAACACATCATCCGAAGCGTCGCCCATCTCGGCCTTTTCGGCATGTCTGTGCCCGTTGAATACGGTGGCGCTCAGGAAGCGAGCGACATCGAGGGCATGCTGATCGCCACGGAGGAGTTGTCCAAGGCTTCATTGGCGTGCGGAGGGAGCCTCATAACCCGTCCCGAGATCCTGGTACGCGCGCTACTTCGAGGCGGGACAGAGGAACAGAAACGCCGATGGCTGCCTGTGATTGCATCCGGGGAGAACATGGTTTCCGTCGTAGTAACGGAGCCGGACTACGGGTCCGACGTCGCTTCGCTGAAGTGCCGCGCGACGCGCCAGCCCGATGGCGAATGGGAAATCAACGGCACCAAACAATGGTCAACTTTCGCTGGGCGGGCCGAGCTTCTAATGGTGCTCTGTCGGACGGCCGATACCGGGCACCGCGGTCTCTCGCTGTTCGTCGTCGAGAAGCCGGCATTCACCGGCCACGAGTTTGAGTATCGACCGAGCCGAGGTGGAAGCTTGCTTGGTCGGGCGATTCCGACAATTGGGTACCGCGGCATGCATACCTTCGACCTCGTTTTCGACCGATTTCGAGTCCCATCGACTGCGCTTATCGGAGGGGAGGAGTGGCTGAACCGCGGCTTCTACATGCAGCTCGAGGGGTTCACGATGGGCCGGATCCAGACTGCCGGCCGCGCCGTCGGCCTAATGCAGGCAGCGCTCGACGGCGCCATCGCCTACGCGAAGGAGCGAGTCGTGTTCGGGCAGCCAATTTTCGACTACCCGCTGATCCGGGCGAAGATCGGCGCAATGGCCTTGCGCGTTCAGTCGAGCCGCCAGCTTGCATACCGGGCGGCCCGACTCCTTGACAAAGGGCAGGGACAGAGCGACGCATCGACAGCGAAGCTGTACGCGTCGCGTATGGCTGAACTGGTCACTCGCGAGGCTATGCAGATCCACGGCGCCACCGGATATGCGGAGGAAACAAGCACAGCACGCTATTTCCTGGACGCCCGGGTCCTGCCGATCTTCGAGGGAGCCGAGGAGGTTCTATCGCTACGCGTGATCGGTCGCTCTCTGCTGGAGTCCGTGCGTGAACCGGCCTAGCTCCAGTCCCATCCTCGCCGGGCTGAAGGTCGTCGAGCTATCCGCCTTTGTCGCCGCCCCTCTGGGCGGAGCGACTTTGGCGGCGCTCGGTGCGGATGTAGTGCGAGTCGACCCACCCGGTGGAGGCATCGATGCCCACCGATGGCCCATCCACCGCGGACAAAGCCTCTACTGGGCCGGGCTGAACCAGGGCAAGCGGTCAGTGACGATCGACACCGGAACCACCGCGGGCCAGGACCTGGTTACCAGGCTCATTGTCGATGCCGGGATGGTGCTCACCAACCTCCCCGTCCGAGACTGGAACTCGTACGAGCGACTCGTCCAAGCACGCGAGGACCTCATCATGGCCGTGCTCACCGGCAATCCCGACGGCTCCAGCGCCGTCGACTACACGGTCAATGCAGCGGCAGGCTTCCCGTTCGTGACCGGCGAAGAGGATTGGGCAGGACCGGTCAACCATGTTCTGCCAGCCTGGGATGCGCTCACCGGTTACCTCATGACGACCGGGCTTCTCGCAGCGGAGCTCCACCGCGCGAGAACAGGTGAAGGTCAACTTCTCACCCTGAGTCTCTTCGACGTGGCTCTCGCGGTGGCCGGCCATCTGGGAATCATCGGTGAGGCGCAACTGAGCGAGGTCCCGCGCGGTCGATACGGCAACTACCTCTATGGCGCGTACTCGCGAGACTTCAAAACGGCCGATGGAAGGCACGTGATAGTCGTTGCGCTAACGCCGCGCCAGTGGCAAAGCCTGGTCGAGGCGACGGGACTACAGAGCGAAGTCGGCACCATTGAGGCCAGAGATGGCGTCGATCTTGGCGACGAAGGCGAGAGATTCGAGCATCGTGGCGAGATTTCGCAACTTCTCGCGACGTGGATCGAGTCGAGGCCTTACGCGGCAGTTCGAGAGGCCTTCGAACGCCATCGCGTCCTTTGGGGGCCCTATCAAACGTTCAAGGAGCTTGTCACCACAGACCCTCGTGGTTCACTGGAGAACCCATTGTTTGCTCAAGTGGACCAACCCGGGATCGGGAGCTATCTAAGGGCTGGATCGCCGCTTAAATTTGGCCGGGCCGAATGGGCTCCACCGAAGCGTTCACCGTTGATGGGTGAGGATACGAACGGCGTGCTCGCCGACTGGCTTGGTCTGGGCCCTGCGGATTTGAAGGCCCTATCGCGGGCCGGTGTCACGTCCGGCGCAGACGCCTAGCCTGCTCGCGTTATGGTCCGACCGACTGGCTCTTGGCCGGCGCCAAGCTCACTTTCGACCGAACGGCCGGGTTCGTGATGAAGCGTGGTTCCTGGCCGCTCAACACGTCGAGGAGGTTGTCGGTAGCCAATTGGAGCATGGTCTCTTTGGCAGCGTCGCTCAAACCCGCCATGTGCGGAGTCAGCAGGACGCGATCGCCCAGCCCGAGCAGCGGGCTGTCTGATGCGATGGGCTCCTCCTCGAAAACATCCAGCGCCGCACCGGCGATCCCACCATTGTCGATCGCCTCGTACAGAGCATCCTCGTCGATGACTCCGCCTCTGGCCGTGTTCACAAGGTAGGCAGTTGGCTTCATAAGCGCGAGTTCTCTCTTGGCGATCATATGGTGAGTCGCCTTGTTAAGGCCGACGTGCATGCTCACGAAGTCCGACTCTGCAAGTAATTCATCGAGTTCCCGGAATTCCACTCCCAGGTCCTCCTCATCCGGCGCACGCACTACGTCGTAATACAGCACACGCATACGAAATCCTTGAGCCAGCCGGATGAGTTCACGGCCGATGTGACCAAGGCCTACGACGCCGAGCGTGGCGCCGACAGGACTGCTGCCGCCTATGTCCGTTCGCACTCCCCAGTTACCAGCAAAGAGTGCTGCCTGAGCGGCGTACATATGTCGGCCAATTGCCAATATGGATCCCAGGGCAAACTCGGCCACGGCCGGAGCGCCGGCGCCGAATGCATTGCAGACAACAATGGCTCGTCGCGTGCAAGCGTCTAGATCGATGCGGTCGAAGCCCGCGCCCTGGCGCGAGATCACTCTCAGATCAGTCGCCGCCTCGATGACTCGCTCGTTCAGGACGTCATTGCCCGCCACATAGCCGACGATGTCGCCGACCAGTGGGAGCACCTCCGCCTCGGTTAGGCTGCGCGTTGTCGGATGGACGCTCACCTCAAATCCGGCCCGCTCGATGCGCTCGGTCATGCGCTGGGCATGCTGGGGCACCGTGTGGAGCCAATCGACCGTGACGAGTACCTTGCCACCGCTCATTTCGAGCGAGGCTACGCGAGCTCGAAGAAGCGCTTGCCGATCTCCAGATGGGTGGGCTGGCCGGCGAGCATGAAGATCGGATCGACGGCAGCAAGATCTGCCCAAGACAGAATCACGAACTCGACGTATTGCGGA
Organism: uncultured Anaerolineaceae bacterium; assembly: GCA_964477545.1. GTDB lineage: Bacteria > Chloroflexota > Limnocylindria > Limnocylindrales > CSP1-4 > JALYGJ01. The sequence continues at coordinate 22,645 of CAYZEJ010000007.1, forward strand.
CGTACGTGCACGTGTGGGGGTGTGTACGGGTGATAGGTGACGATGTTAGCCACTTTGGGTGACAGGCCGAAGTCGAGGCATCGGACACCACCAAGCTGCGCATGGAGCAAGGCCTTCCCGGTCTCGCTCTCCATCCCGTTAGGGCCCGTGTACTCGACCACCTTTGACGCATCGTGGAGGATGGCTGCCGTGATGAGAGCCTCCCGGTCGCAATCGATATCCCAGAATTCCTTCAGGTTGTCCGCGGTGGCAATGCAATTCTTCACGACGTGACGGGTATGGCGACCTAGGTCATAGCCGGACATGCCAGGAAAAGCGGCCGCTTCTCCGATTCGTGAGTAACTGCTCTCCTCGAGAAGGCTCGCCCAAACGCGGACTACCTTCTCCTGGATTTCTGGTGGCAAGAGCCCGATTTCGGGCACATCTTCAAGGATTTCTCGCCTGGTCTGTTCAGATACGTCCAACTCGATTTTCATGCCCGGAATGCTAGCACCGATTTGGTGTGTTTGACACACGAAATCGACATTTGGCGCGACTATCTTGTGGCGCGATCATCTTCCCTTCTCCTCTGCCATACGCTGACAACCGGGTCCACTAGGAGGGTGGCCCAAACCTCTGGTCCTCCCGCCGGGCGGCTCCGCGCGCAAACCTGGCGACCGCTGCCATCCGGTCGACTGTGCCGGTGGTAGGCTCCCGGACGATGCACCCAGTCGTGCGAACGTTCCGCGGTTCCTTCGGCGTGACACGTCCCTGATGTCGCGCGGCATCAGGGAAGCCCGGTCCCTGTTGTTCGCGCCTGGTTCCGACGAGCGGAAGCTGATCAAGGCCCTGGAAGGCGACGCCGACGGCGTCATCGCGGACCTCGAAGACGCCGTTGCCCCCCAGGCGAAAGCCTCTGCGCGTCAAACGATCCGACGTTCGTTTGCGCTGACGAAGTCCGGCGTGTGCCGGCTTGTTCGCATCAACGCTGCCGACACCGTGAACTTCGCCGACGACCTGGATCTGGTTCGCGAACTGGACCTCGCGGCCTTGGTCGTGCCGAAGGCTTCGAGATCCGCCGTAGCAACAGCGGCCAAGGCAGGAGTCCCAATCATCGCGCTCATCGAAACCGCAAGCGGGTTGCAGGATGCCGGCGCCATCGCGGCGTCGCCGGGCGTCATAGCGCTGGCATTGGGCGGCATCGACCTCGGGGCCTCACTCGGCACCGCGCCGCGCGCCGACGGACTCGAATTGCTCTTTGCCCGGTCCAAGCTGGTGATGGACTCGGCGGCGGCCGGGCTACGGCCGCCCTTCGAATCCGTCCACACAGATCTGTCCGACGTGGACGCCCTTGAAGCTAGCTCGATCGAAGCGCGGTCACTTGGCATGCGCGGCCGGCTATGCATCCACCCCAATCAGGTCGCCGTCGTGAACCGCGTTTTCACCCCAGCGCCGCAGGAGCTCGACGAGGCAAAGCGCATGATCGCCGCTTACGAAGTCGCAGTGATCTCGGGATCAGGTGCTCTTGCCTTTGAAGGCCGCATGGTAGACAAGGCCGTCGTTGACCGAGCGCGCTGGCTTCTAAATGTCGCCGGCGAGGACTAGCTGGAGCTCCGCCCAAGGCGAGCCCTAGCTCCTAGATCGCCCCAACATCGGGCCGACCGTCAAGGCGCTGACTAACCACCTAGGCGCCCGTGGCGGTTAGAGGACTCCTCGCGATGAAGCTGGCCGAGACGCGGCCGGTGTCGGCGCTGATCCTGCTGAGCTCGGCGATGCCCGCCGAGCTCCTGGAGCCGCCACCGTCGCACATGGTCCGCCTGCTGCCGCGCCAGTACAAAAGAGAGCTGCTCGATTGGGACGGATCGCTGGAGGTGATCCAGCATCAGAACCCGGACCTGACCACGGCCGACGTGATGCGCGTCCAGCATATGATGGGCATCGAGTCGGGCTCCGCGCGGCGACAGATGCTCGAGGGAGTGTCGGTATCCCTGGCCGAACTGCCGGCCGTGCCCATGCTGGTGATCGGTGCCGGGCTCGATCGTTTCTTTCCAGAGCCCGACAGCGAGCGGTTGGCCGAATGGCTGGGGGCCGACTACCAGCCCTTCGGCGCCCATTCCCACTACGGCCTGGTCACCGGCGAAGAGTCGTACGAGCAGGTCGCCGAGGCGATCCGGGCGTTCCTGGAGTCGCACCGCCTCTAGCGGACGCTTGGTGCGCGGTTGGGACACAGAGTCGCCGAACGGGGCCCATTCGCGTGACGCATATCTCGTACGTCGAGCTCCCAAGTGGGGAGTTTTTCTGCCTTTTAGGGTTCCTCCGGCGGCTATCTCATCCGTCGGACACATAATTCGTCCGCTGAAGGCCTCGCCACCGCCGAATTGCCGGACTGCGGCGGCGTTCGGCGGACGACATATGCATCTCGCGAATACGTCGCGTCCGTAGGCCCACGCAACGAGACGGTGTTGCCTCTCGATTTGGGTGCTTGGTAAACTTCGCCGGTTCGCCGAGCAGCTCAGCAACCGCGAAATCAGGCCGCATTCGTCTAGAGGCCCAGGACACCGCCCTCTCAAGGCGGAGATCACCGGTTCGAATCCGGTATGCGGTACCAAATCGAACTCTTCCGACGCCCCCGGACCGCGCCCCGGGGGCGTCCCAACGACCGGCGTCAGAGGCACACGATCGGCGTGTGGAAAAGAAGGTGGACAAGATGGTGGACGACCGCCTTCCGCCCGGCGGACAGCCCGCCTACAATCCCTCGATCATCGCCGAGGGGCACTCACATCGCACCGGTGATGACAGGGAGGAACGGGCAGACCGGGCGGCCAAGGCCCCCGGCAATGCTCACGCAGGTCGGTTGACACGCGCGTCGGCCGCTCGGCACCGTGGCGACGCGAGGAGAGGGTCAAGTTGTCTATTCAGGCTGCGCATGTACCGGTTATGGCTGCCTCATTACTGGCGGACGAGGCGCTCGAGTTCGTGCGCTTCTGCTATCGCCGGCGGCGAGTTGGCTGGCCTGCGCTCTATGACGAGATGTGTGCCGTCGCGGCCCACGGCGCCTACCGTGGTCTCGGGTTTGCCGAGCTTGCCGAGCGCGGCGTCACCTTCTGCCTGAGCGACATGCACAGGCTCATTTCGATGCTCGAGCTGGTCATCTCCGAAGAGCGGACGAGCCCTGAGCCGCCCCTGAACCCGGCGCCCCTCACGCTATCGGTGGTCCCGGCGCAGTCCTAGGCGCTCAGGTCCCGCAGACCTAGGAGCGCAACCCCCGGCGCGCCATCTCCCACTCGATCTGGCGCTCGGCCTCCACGTACTGGTCGATCTCTCCGCGCAGCTTGTTGGCTTCGGGCGTGTAGAGATGAACCTGCTGCTGGAGGATGTAGCTGAGCCGCCGGCTGGTCATGCGCACGTGGTCGAGGTTGCGCATCAGCACCAGCGGGTCCATCGCCGCGAGGTCGTCGGGGTGGTACATCTGCTTCATTCGGGCGGCGCGAGTATATCGACGGAGCGGGGGCGGTCTCGATGGGCGATCGAATGTTCGCCACGCTGACATTTCCGCCGCAAAGGAGGCGTAAGGCCGCTGGCCGAGTCCGCCGAGCATGCCGGTCGCCCGATTCCAACCCGTCCTGAGCGTGGCCCGGAATGAAAGTCACTCGAGGGCGATCGCCACAAGCTCATAAAGGCGGCCCAGGGCCGGATATGTCATCCACGTGAACATTCCAGGGTCAACTTGGCGCGACGCCAGGATCGGGCGTTACAGAGGAGATCCGAACTGCCGGCCGCCGCGGGTAAGATTTCAGGGCGTCCCCGTAGCTCAGTGGACCAGAGCGGCTGCCTTCTAAGCAGCGGGTCGCAGGTTCGAATCCTGCCGGGGACGCCATTCGATGCGAGCTCCGGCGCGTAAGATCGCGACGCGGTGACGAGCGTAACGACGGCGTCGGCTCCCACGGACGCTGCGGTGGAGGCACGCGCCCTGACCAAGCGCTTCGGCGACATCGTCGCCGTGAATGCGCTCGACTTGGAGCTTCCTGCCGGTCGGATCTACGGACTACTGGGCCCGAACGGATCGGGGAAGACGACGCTCATCCGCTGTCTCGTCGGCCTCGCCAAGCCGTCGTCCGGCGAGGCGCGGGTCCTGGGCGTGTCCATGCCCGATCGCGAGAACCTCGCCCACATCGGCTACATGACCCAGTCGGACGGCATCTACGTCGACCTGTCGGTCTGGGAGAACCTGCGCTTCTTCGCGACGCTCTCCGGCGCACGCAATAAGGCAGCGCTGGCCGAGGTGCTCGAACTGGTCGAGCTGACCTCGCGCAAGAACACCCCGGCCCACCAGCTGTCGGGCGGGATGCGCCGCCGGCTGTCGCTGGCCTGCGCGCTGGTCCATCGGCCGTCCGTCCTCTTCCTCGACGAACCCACCGTCGGAATCGACCCGGCACTGCGCGTGCAGTTCTGGGCACACTTCCGAAAACTCGCCGCGGACGGCGCCACGCTCGTCGTGAGCAGCCACGTCATGGACGAGGCCGACCGCTGCGACGAGCTTCTGCTGATCCTCCACGGCAAGCTTCTTGCACGCGGGTCGGGCGCGGACATCCGGGCACAGGCCGGCACCCAGGACATGGAAGAGGCGTTCCTGCGCCTGGGTGGCAACGAGAGCGAGCAATGAACGCCCGTCGCACGCTGGCCATCAGCCGGCGCATCGCCGATCTATTCCGGCGCGATCATCGGACGCTGGCACTCGTCTTCGTCGCGCCGATCGTGATCATGAGTCTGCTGGGCTGGGTGATCCGCGACCAGGCCCCGTCGACGACGAGACTCGCTGCCGTCACGCCCAGCGGGCCGATCGGCGAGGCCGGCCGGCAGCGACTCGAGGAAGCCGTTACTGCCGCGGGCATTGAGTTCCACGCGAACATCACCACAGAGGATGCCGCCCGACAGGCGCTGCGCGACGACACGATCGACATTGGGCTGGTCGTCACCGTCGAAGGCACGACCCCGCGGATCAAGGTGATCACGCTGGGCATCAACCCCTCTGACGACAGTGCTCGGGTCGGCCAGTTGCGGCAGCTGATCGCCACGGCATTGGACCAGGCCGGTCCACCGTTCGAGCAAGAGTCGATCTACGGCGCCGGCGACGGCGATTTCTTCAATGCTTTCGCACCGGCGCTGGTCGGCTTCGTCGTCTTCTTCCTGGTCTTCATCCTGACCGGCATCAGCTTCCTGCGCGAAAGGATCGGCGGGACACTCGAACGACTTCTCGCGACGCCGGTTCGGCGTATCGAGATCGTCCTGGGCTACAGCCTCGGCTTCGCGGTGTTCGCGACGCTCCAGGTGGCGCTGGTCCTCGCCTTCGTCCTGGGCAGCGTGCACATCGATCCCATCGGTCCGCTCCCGGCGATTGACATCGGACTTGGAGTGCCCATCGCCGGCTCACCGATCCTCGCGTTTGTGATCACGTTGCTGCTGGCGCTGTGCGCGGTCAACCTGGGTATCTTCCTGTCGACCTTCGCCCGGACCGAGTTCCAGATCCTCCAGTTCATCCCGCTGGTGATCGTTCCGCAGACGCTCCTCGCCGGGCTCCTCTGGCCGATCGATTCCCTTCCCGGGATCCTCGAGCCGATCGCGCGGGTGATGCCGATGACCTATGGCATCGAAGGCCTGCGCGAGGTCCTGGTCAAGGGCTCCGGTCTGGCGGAGGCCGCGGTCCAGTTCGACATTGCCGTGCTGGCCGGCATTGCGCTGCTCCTGGCCGTGATGGCCACGCTGACGATCAGGCGCGACGTCGCCTGACCCGATTCAGTCGGCCGGCACGCAGCACGCGCAGCCGCCTTCTGCGGACGTCACAACGGCTGTTGCTGCGTCGCAGCACGGCGCTGCATCCCCCAGGACAGCCAGCGTTCGACGATTTCGTCCGAGGTGGCCCTCCAAGGCGGCCAGTCGATCGTCCAGCTCGCGCAGCCGATCGATACGGTCCCGCACCTCTGCACGCTGCGCGGCG
>CAYZEJ010000007.1:28718-36588 GCA_964477545.1 uncultured Anaerolineaceae bacterium
GCGCGGCGTGGCCTCGGCGATCACGAACTCCATGTTGAACTTCCGCCCACCCGGCCCCCCCATGAGCATGCCCATCGTCGAACCGGTCTTGTCGGCAGTTCCGCTGATCATGTGCACGTCCTCGACGGGCATCCATTCGCCGTATCGAGCGTGGTTTCCCAAAAAGGCACGAACCTCCTCGATCGGACGAGCGATCGTTTCTTCTGACCGGAACTTGATCACCTGATGCCTCCCTTCCTCTTGCCTGGGCGGCAGCTTAGACCTTGGAGTTACTCCAATGTCAAGCCGTTTCTCCGGCCGCGAGTCGGACGGTCGCCTGCGCGATGTCGCGGAACACGCGCGGGATGCGCAGGCTCTCGCGCTGGCCGGTGCGTTCTATTCATCCGGTGAATGATCGGTCGGTTCTGCGCCTGGGACGGAGCCCGTCCCCGCCTGGATCGGGACCTTCGTTCGGCGTTCCATTCAGCGGGTGTATGAACTGGCGGCGGTGTGGCTCCCAAAGGCCCGTTCATCGGGCGAATTGAGCCTCGGCCGGACAGATCATTCATCTGGCGAGGGACTAGCTTTCGTCGCACCGCTCAACCGCCAGTGGCGGTCACCGCTGTGCACCGCATGGCACGCCACCGCGCCGTTCCGGTCGTTGCGGGCCTGCAACACCCCATGTACCGCATGGCACTCACCAAAGTACGGCTTGTTGGTATCCGACCCCGACGCGAGCATTCAACTCGTTACCGCACCACAGAACCCAACGCACGAACTATCCACCTGAGAGGACGAAAGCATGGCTTCGATGGGAGTCCACGAGATCGGCCCGATGCTGACGGCGACCGAGGTTGCAAACCTTTTGCACCTCCACGTCAATACCGTCAAGCGTCTTGGCGATCGCGGCGAGCTGCCCTTCTATCGCGTCTGCCGGCGGGGCGATCGTCGCTTCCGGCTCGAGGACGTGATGCAGTTCCTCACCCGCAACCGCTAAATCCCCCTCGATCGGCGGGCAGGGGCGCGCCCGCCGAGGACTGATTCTGATCATCTGAACCGCCGGCACACACCGGCGGTTCTTCCATTTGCGCGGTTCGCTGGGTTGCGCGCGCGCTTAGCATTCGGCTGCCGATGTACGCCACACCCTCCGACCCGACCGATGGACTGGTGACCCTCGAGGAGCTCCAGCTTGCAACGCGCAACAGGGGCATGCCGCTCGAGGCGCTGCGCTACGACCTGACGCCCACCGGGATGCACTACCTGCTTATCCATTTTGACATCCCCGCGGTCGAAGCCGACGCGTGGAGGCTGAAGGTTGGCGGGGTGGTCGAGCGTCCCTTCGAGCTCACGCTGGCCGAGGTCCGCGCGCTCCCTCAACAGACTATCCGCGTGACCATGGAGTGCGCCGGCAACGGACGGGCGCGACTCAAGCCACGACCAGTCAGCCAGCCCTGGCTGTACGAGGCGATCGGCACGGCCGACTGGACGGGGACCTCGCTCTGGCCGCTCCTGGAGCGTGCCGGCCTCACAGAAGAGGCCGTCGAGCTGGTCTTCACCGGCGCCGATCGTGGCGTCCAGGGCGAGATCGAACAGGATTATCAGCGCAGTCTCACGGTCGACGAGGTTCGCCGGCCCGAGGTCCTGTTGGCGTACGAGATGAACGGCGAGCCACTGCAGCCCCAACACGGCTATCCGTTACGGCTCATCGTGCCCGGCTGGTACGGCATGACGAGCGTCAAGTGGCTCACGGCGATCGAAGCTGTAACAGCGCCTTTCGAGGGCTATCAGCAGACGCCGGCCTACCACTACACGAATGGCGCGGAAGAGCTGGGCGAGCCCGTAACGCGCATCAGGCCACGGTCGCTGATGGTCCCACCTGGGATTCCGGACTTCTTCAGCCGGCATCGGATGGTGGAGCAGGGTCGGTTGTTAGTGATCGGGCGCGCCTGGTCCGGCCAGGGCGCGATCGAACGGGTGGAAGTCGCCGTTGACGGTGCATGGGCAGACGCACAGCTCGGCCCGGTCGTCGGCGAGTTTGCATGGCGCGGGTGGAGCTTCGAATGGGACGCGCAGCCGGGCGAGCGCCTCCTGTCATGCCGCGCTACCGACTCGACGGGGGACGTCCAGCCCACGGAACAGCCGTGGAACTACCAGGGCATTGGCAACAACCTGGTCCAGATCGTGCCCGTCACCGTCCGCTAGGACGGCCAAGCGATATGCCGATCGATCTTTCGCTGACGGACGAGAACCGCCTGGTCCAATCCAGCGCGCGCGACTTCACGGCCGCGGAGATCGATCCAAACATCCGCGAGTGGGACTCCAGGCACGAGGTCCATCGCGAGGTCTTGGCACGGATGGGCGAGCTCGGCTTCCTCGGCGCGCCGATCCCAGCCGAATACGGCGGCACGGGTCTCGACTACGTCAGCCTGGGCATCCTGTGCGAGGAGCTGGAGCGAGCGGATACGGCGTTCCGCGTCGTGATGAGTGTCCATGTCGGGCTCAATTCCCTGACGTTGCTCCAATGGGGCACTGAGGACCAGAAGCAGCGCTACCTCGCGCCGCAGGCCAAGGGCGAGAAGCTCGCGACCTTCGGCCTGACCGAGCCGGGCGCGGGAACGGATGCGGCGAACCTGGCGAGCACGGCGCGGCGCGACGGCGACAGCTACGTCCTCAACGGACAGAAGGTCTGGATCAGCCTCGCGGACATCGCCGACCACTTCCTTGTGTTCGCGTCGGTCGACCGGACCAAGAAGCACAGGGGTATCACCGCGTTCATCGTCGAGCGCGGCATGCCCGGTCTCTCAACACGGAGCATCGAGACCAAGCTCGGAATACATGCCGGGAATACCGGCGAGATCTATTTCGACGACGTACGCGTGCCGGTCGAGAACAGGGTCGGTGAGGAGGGGGAGGGCTTCACGATCGCGATGAGCGCGATCGACCAGGGCCGCTACACGGTCGCCTCGGGTGCAGTTGGGCTGGCCCAGGCGTGCCTTGACGCCTCACTCCGCTACGCCCACGAGCGCAAGACGTTCGGTGAGGAGATCGGACGACACCAGTTGGTCAAGCAGATGATCGCCAACATGGGCGCCGGCACCGAGGCCGGCAGGCTGCTGTGTCGCCAGGTGGCATGGCTCAAGAACCGCGGCGAGCGCAACACGCGCGAAACCAGCCTGGCCAAGTGGTTCACTACCGAACACGCTGTCAAGGCCGCCCTGGATGCGATCCAGATCCACGGCGCTTACGGCTATTCGGACGAGTATCCCGTCGCGCGCTACCTGCGCAACTCGAAGGCCGCGGTCATCTACGAGGGCACGAGCCAACTGCACACGCTGATCCAGGCCGATTACCTGCTCGGCTATCGCGAGGACAAGCCTCTACGCTGCCCGCCACTGCCCGCACCGGGGTTCCAACGCTCGTAGAGCGGGCGTCGTGATGCTGACGCTCACCCAACGGTTACTCGATGACGACAGTGGCCCTCATCGAGGCGTGGATCTCGCAGTGATAGGCGAAGGTTCCCGCCGTGTCGAACGTCCGCGAGACGCTCGCGCCCTGGCCCAGGCGACCACAATCGGGACCATCGTTGAACGTCACGGTGTGCGTGGCGCTATCGGCGTTGGTCCAGGTCACAACGCCGCCCACGGCAACGCTGACGCTCAGTGGGTTGAAGGCGTTGCCGGCGATGCCCACCGGGGTTCCGCCGCTCCCACTGCACGGCGGCGACGTCGCGGCTGGACCGCCGGGTGTTGCCACCGTCCCCGAGCCACCGCAGGCGGTCGTCAAGACGAGGATGGCCCCAACAAGAAACGCCAGTCGCATAGCTACGTCCTCCTCAATTTTGGTTCGGATGATAGGCCTCGCCCCAGCGCTCGGTGAAAACGATCTCGCCCAGCGCCAACCGCCCTCCTCGGCGCAAAGGGCGGGTCAGCGTCTCGAGCTCCGCGGGGTGACCGAAGTTCAGCAGATACTCACAGTGGCGGTCCTCTGGGTAGCCGAGGATGGACCGGCAACGCTCGTGGTCGTACACGGTCGCGGGCGCAGACCCGATCCCCCGCGCCCAGGCCACCAGCACCATGTTCTGAGCTGCCCGGCCGAGGTCCCACATGACCGATAGGGGCGAATCGGCCGCCTGCGGGTTCGGCGTGACGAGCGCGATCGCGAGCGCTCCGCCAGCGAGGTGTCCTGCAAAGGGACCGACTTCGGCCAGCGCCTTGAGTCGTGCTCGATCACGGACGACGATGAACTGCCACCGCTGAAGATTCTTGGACGAGCCGGCCTGGCGTCCGGCATTCAGGATCGCCACCAGGTCGTCATCGGTGATCGGCTTGTCGCTGAACGTCCGGACCACATGCAGGCGCCCGACCGCCTCCTCGACCTCCACGCTCGTGAGTCTAGACTCGCGCTCGTGAGCGACAGCCCGCGCCGGCCATTCCCCGACGTCCTCGAGGACAATCAGGTCGAGATCCACGGCTGGGCGGATGTGGGTGCGGCGCTCGACCTGCTGCGCGCGGACCACGAGCGCTGGCTGGCGGAACAAGAGCCTCGCCCGATCTGACAGATGTTCAGCATGTCAACGGTATGCGGGCCATCCAGCCGAAGCGGCAAAGCAGACGGACATCGTCACGCACGAGCAGTCGCCTCGGGCTTCGACGAACGTGGCCCGCGCCCGCGTATCGTTGAATATCGGGGCAAACGACAAGTGGCGGGTGCTTGCCATGGCGCGTAAGCCGCTGATCATGGAGATCGCCGGTCGAGAGGTGTCGATCAGCAATCCCGAGAAGGTGTTCTTCCCCCAGGCCGGGTACACCAAGCTGGACCTGATCAACTACTACCTGGCGGTCGCGGACGGCGCCCTGCGCGGCGCCGGTGGCAGGCCGATGGCCCTGAAGCGGTTCGTCAACGGCGCCGACGGTGAGTTCTTCTTCCAGAAGCGCGCGCCCGAATCTCGCCCGGACTGGATCGAGACAGTCGAGCTCTCTTTTCCATCCGGCCGGACCGCCCACGAGATCGTGCTGCGGGACGCGGCCCAACTGGCTTGGATCGTTAACCTCGGCTGCATCGACCTCAACCCGCACCCGGTCCGAGCGGATGACCTGGATCATCCCGACGAGCTGCGCGTGGATCTGGACCCAGTGCCCGGCGTGGGCTGGGACGACATCCGTCGCGTGGCCCTTGTTGCCAACCAGGTGCTTGCCGACCACGGCCTGATCGGCTGGCCAAAGACCTCTGGCTCTCGCGGCATCCACGTCAACGTTCGGATCGAGCGTCGCTGGACATACCCTGAGGTGCGCCGCGCGGCTCTCGCCCTGGCACGGGAGGTGGAGCGACGAGCCCCGATGATCGCCACCAGCAAGTGGTGGAAGGAAGAGCGCCACGGGGTGTTCCTCGACTACAACCAGAACGCCAAGGACCGCACTGTGGCGTCCGCATATTCCGTCCGGCCGCTGCCCGACGCCCGGGTATCCATGCCGTTGCGCTGGGACCAGGTGGCCGATGTCGTGGCCGAGGACTACACGCTCGCTAGCGTGCCCGCTATCTACGCCGCGGAGAAGGGGGACCGCCACGCAGGCATCAAGGACGCCGTCGGCTCGCTCGACGCTCTGTTGGAGCTGTCCGCACGTGATGAGGCGACGGGTCTGGGCGACGCCCCGTGGCCGCCGAATTACCGCAAGCAGGAGGGTGAGCCGCCGCGCGTCCAGCCCTCTCGCCAACGCCGGCCGGACGAGGAGTACAACACGCCAGAGGCCGAGGCAGAACGCGAGAAGGCGCGCGTCGCGATGGAGCGGAGGTTGGCCCGCGCTGCGGAGGAGAAGGCGACGCTGACGGGCTCACGTCCGACGACCGGCTCACGGCCCACGCCGACTGGCCGCCGTCGCTCATCCATCCCGGTCGTCGAGATCGCCAGGGCAGCCAAGAAGGACGAAGCGCTGGCCGGCCTCGAGCAGTGGAAGGCGCGACACCTGGACGTGGCCGCGCACCTCCAACCAGCGGATGTGCTCGTGGACTCGATGCGCGGCCGTTCGACGACCTGGACGCGCATCCGTGTAAACCTGTCGAACGTGCCCGTCGAGATGCGTCCGGAGCAGGAGCCGCTTGAGGTCGATTACGACCCGTGGGCCGGTTACGAGTGGCCCGACCGATCAGGCCAACTGGAACGCGCCCCGCGCAAGGGGAGCCCTTAGGCTCAAACGCCGCGTTCAGCGACGGGGATAACTCGGCTGGAAGTGCTCGCCCGCGACCGCCAGCGCCGCGACTGCAAACCCGTGCGCAGCGAGCCATACCAGCGCGAACACGACCTCACCACCGGCAGCGCCTCCGCCGGCAAACGTTCCGACCAGCAGGAGCAGCCCAAGCACCACGCCGATCGATGTCAGGACGACGCCCAGCCAGCGCGCCCAGGACTTGTGCACGAATACACCGATTGCGCTGACCACCTCGGCGATTCCGAGCGCCACGAACAGCAGCGCGAACACGAGGATCACGGCCGCGACGGCACCGGCCTCACCGCCCAATGAAGGATCCAGATATTCCATTAGCTCCGCGCCGCCGGCGCCTATGACCAGGAGCAAGAGCCCGATCAACCCGACGAGTACGCCGACAACCAGCAGGACGATCGCGGCGATGATCGCGAGGGGCGACGATCCATAGGGCGCCGGCGGAGTCCAGTACGCAGGCGGGGCGGAGTAGCCGGCGGGACCCCACGGCTGATTCTGCGGATACGGCGGCTGGGTTGGCCCCTGTGGTGCCGTCCACCCCTGGTTCGGTCCTGACCAAGGCTGTTGCGTCGGCGGGCCCGTCTGCTGCTGTGGCGTCCATCCCTGCTGTGGAGGCGGTGCCCAACCCTGCTGGGGTGGCGGCGTCCAGCCGCGCGGCGGCGGTGGTTGCCACGTCTTCTGCGGTCCGCTTGCCGGTTGCTGCGGTTGAGATTGAGCCGGAGTCGATTGTCCGGACCAGCCGGGGGGAGACGTTTGCTCGCTGGTCTCCTCGTCCGGGTCGCGGCGCTCGCCTGACACGCGCTAGCGCTGCGGGTAACGGCGGCGGAAGTGCCCGCCTCCTGCGAACAGGGACAGAAGGATGAACGCGTAGCCGAGCATGGTCACGATCCCGCCGATAAGCGTGGGGGAGAACCCCGGCGCCAGGGCCAGGGCGAAGCTGATTGCCGCGACGCCGATCAGCAGCCCGACCAATGAGATGAGGATCCCCAGGGCTCGAGCCCAGCCCTTATGGGCGAAGATGCCAGCGCCGAATATGAGCTCGAGGACTCCGAACACCAGCAGGACACCTGGTAGCGGACTCGCCAGGGCGCGCATCGTCTCGCGGTCGATGACTGTCCCGAAGAGGTTGATGGTCGTGCGCTGGATGAAGGATCGTATCTCGTTGCCCTGGCCCACAAGGAACACGCCGGAAACGATGTCGATCAGGCCGAACACGGCCAGCAACAGGCCAGCGACGGCGACCAGCGCCGAGGTCGAATACGTCGGACCCTGCTGCGGCCAATACTGCTGCTGCGGATAACCCTGTGGCGGATAGCCGGGCTGCCCATAGCCGGGTTGGGGGTAGCCAGGTTGCTGAACATAACCCTGCTGAGGTGGATATTGGGCCGAGCCCTGCCACTGGCCAGTCGGGGGTTGGGCAGGAGGTTGCTGCCACTGACCGCTGGGCTGAACTGAACCGGGCTGCTGCCACTGGCCCGATGGCTGCTGCGCTCCCGGTTGCTGCCACTGCCCTGACTGCTGCTGCGCTCCTGGTTGCTGCCAACCCTGGCCTTGCTGCTGCGCGGGCTCGGCGGGCGCCATCGGGGCGATGGCATGTTCGGTCGTTGGTGAGTCGTCGATCCGGGACGCGGGCGCGGCCGGCGGCGCAGGTGCGACTGGCGCGGCTGGTTCGGGCG
>CAYZEJ010000008.1:0-36582 GCA_964477545.1 uncultured Anaerolineaceae bacterium
TAGGCGGCCGAGCTGATGCTCTGGGTCTGGAGTGTCTGTGTCGTTACACCCAGCGCCGGTGGCACGCCGGCCAGCGCGAGGTTTACGCCGCCGACGAGCTGCGAGACGATCTGCGCGACGGTCGTGCTCGCTGTCTGACGGGTGGGATCCGTGTACAGCGTGAGCTGGAAGGGCGGGCCACCGCGGCCGGGCGTCATCGCCTCCCCGAGGCCCGCGGGCACGACCACCACCGCGTCCAGAGTGCCCGCGCGCATCTGATCGAGAGCGGCGGCCTGGTCCGCATCAGTCAGCACCAGGATCGAGACCTCTGCAAAGGCGCCACGGAGTTGCTGTGAGGCCGGGGAGCGGTCCTCGTCGACCCAGCCAATGGTGAAGCCGGAGCCACCGCCAGAGAAGATCGAGCCGAAGAGGACAACGAAGATGATCGGGAAGGCGAACGTCCAGAAGAGCGAGGCACGATCGCGGTAGAAGCTCTTGACGTTGGCGACGGTGAGGGGCCAGAGGCCTGCGGTCAGTCTGCGCATCGGGTCGCTCAGTCCCTCAAGGCCCGACCGGTGAGCTCGATGAACACGTCCTCGAGCGTGGGCCGGCGCACAGCCAGGTCCAGGCCCTCGAGGCCGAGCTCGTCGCCGAGCTTCAGCAGCGCGCCCACGGTCTGTGGCACCTGTGACGTGTACAGGACCGTCTCGTCACTTTCGTGCGCGACGCGCTGCACGCCGCTCAGCCCGGACAGGCGTTCGTCGGACAACTCGGATCGTGTCTCGAAGCGGACGGTGCGCTCTCGGAAGTGGCGAGTGACCAGCTCATTGACCGTGCCCATCTCGAGGATCTGTCCGTGGTCCATGATCGCCACGCGGTCGCACAGCTGCTCCGCTTCTTCCATGTAATGGGTCGTCAGCAGGATGGTCCGGCCCTGCTTGCGCAGCGCCTCGATGTGCTCCCAAAGCGAGCGGCGGCCCTGCGGGTCCAACCCGGTCGTCGGCTCGTCGAGGAAGATCAACTCGGGATCGTTGACCAGCGCGAGGGCGATCGACAGCCGCTGACGCTGCCCGCCCGATAGCTCGCGACTGAGCGCAACCTCCCGTTCATCCAAGCCGAGCTCACTGATCAGCTCCTTTGTCGGCCGGCGCTTCGCGTAGAAGCTCCCGAAGAGGTCGATCAGCTCGACGACCGTCAGGTTTGGATAGAGCGAGGCCGTCTGGAGCTGGACGCCGATGCGCTCCTTGAGCGCCTCGGGATGGCGCGTGACGTCGATTCCGAGCACGTTCGCGCTACCCGAGTCGGGCTTGAGAAGGCCCTCGAGCATCTCGATGGTGGTCGTCTTGCCCGCGCCGTTTGGTCCCAGCAGGCCGAAGACCTCGCCCTGGGTCATCTCGAAACTGACGCCGTCCACGGCGCGGACCGAGCCGTAGCTCTTGTGCAGGTCAACGACGCTGACGACGGTCGGCGTTGCGGCCGTGACCTGGGTCAAGCGAATGCCCTCGACCTGCCCGCGAGGCGCCTGCTCGCGCTCACGGCCAATGCACAGAGGAAGACCGCTGTTTGCACGAGGACGATGGTCGCACCGCTCGCGACGTCGAACCAGAAGGAGAGATACAGGCCCGCCACGGCCGTGGTCGCGCCGATTGCCATGGCCAGCACGAGCAGGTGGGTGAAGCGCACGGTGAGCTGCTGGGCGGTCGCGGCCGGAGTAACGAGCATGGCCACGACGAGAATGATGCCCACCGCCTGGAGGCTGACCACGATCGTCAGCGCCACGAGTCCAAGGAAGAGGTACTCCAGCGCTGCAACGGGAAGGCCGGACGCCGCGGCTCCGAGCGGGTCGAATGTCGAATAGAGCAGCTCCTTCCACAGGAGCAGCACGACCACGAGAACAGCGCCTCCGAGGACGAGCAATGCGACCAGGTCTGACGCGCTGATGGCGAGGACGTTGCCCACCAGGAAGCCGAACAGTTCGCCGACGAACCCCTGGATCGTGCTGTACAGGAGGATGCCCAGTGCGAAGGTGCCGGCGAAGACGACACCGATGGCGGTGTCGACACGTATGCGCGCGCGGCGGCTGATCCACCCGATCGTCACGGCAGTCAGGAAAGCTGCGATCCCGCCGCCGATGGCGTACGGCGCACCGATCATGAACGCCACGACCACGCCCGGGAAGGCGGCATGTGCGACGGCGTCGCCGATGAATGCGAGGCCCTTGAGAACGACGTAGGAGCCAACGACAGCGCACACGACGCCGGCAAGTACGGATGCGACCAACGCGCGCTGGAAGAACTGGAAGGCGAGTGGATCGAGGATTGCGTCCATCAGCGGCGGCCCGATTCCTCGTGGTAGTGAATCTCGCCAGGATCCGCCTCGTCGTGGTGATGAGCGTCGTCCAGCAGCACGGTCTGTCCACCGAGCATGAGCAGGTGCCCGCCGTATGTACGCGTGAGGATGTCCGGGTCGAGGATCATCGATGCCGGTCCGTCGGCGATCAGCCGCCGATTGATCGCGGCCACACGATGAAACCGCTCCGCGGCGCAAGCGAGGTCGTGGGTCGTGGCGACGACGGTCCGACCGCGGCGCGACTCGTCCTCGAGGATGTCCATCAGGTCTTCCTGCGTGGTCGCGTCGATCCCAGTGACCGGTTCGTCGAGCAGGTAGAGCGCCGGATCGGCCGCCAGCGCACGAGCCAGGAAGACGCGCCGCCTCTGGCCACCCGACAGTCGTCCAATCTGCGTTCGGCGGTGCGCGGCCATGCCAACCTTTTCGAGCGACTCGTCGACGTGGCGCCTGTCCGAGGCGCCTGGCCTGCGTAACGGACCGAGGGCCGGGTAGCGTCCCATCATCACGACGTCGGCGACCGTTACCGGGAAAGCCCAATCGACGGCTTCGGCCTGCGGCACATAGGCAATCCGCCTGGCCTCGCGACCGGGGAGTCCGCCGAGGACCTCGACGCGGCCGTTCCACGGGGTCAGCAACCCGGCCATCACCTTGAGCAGCGTGCTCTTGCCGGCGCCGTTCGGACCGACCACCGCCAGCAGCGAACCCGCTTCGACAGCCAGGCTGACGTCCTCGATTGCCGGCCGATCGCCATAACCGGCTGTGACTCCCGAGAGCCACACGTCCGAATGGGCGCGTGCGTGCGCCGGCCCCCGGTCGTGCTCGGTTGCCGGCGCGTCGGTCATGTCAGCGCGGCCGTGATCTGCTCGACGTCGTGCCGGAGAGCAGCCTCCCAGGTGTCGATGGGCGGGTCGCCGAGCGTGTCCGTGTAGAGGTCGCTGACGACCGTGGCACCGGTCTCGGCCGCGATCGTATGGGCCAGCTCATCGCTGAATTGTGTCTCAGACAGGATCGCGGTCACTCCAGACTGCCTGATCGCGTTCACCAGATCTGCGATCTCAGCGGCGCTGGGGTCCTGTCCGGGAGCCTCCACGACGACGCCGACGATCTCCAGGTCGTACGCCGCGGCAAAGTACGGAAAGGCATCGTGGAAGGAAACGACCCGGCGCTGGTCAGCTGGGATCACCTCCATCTGGCCTCGGGCCCATGAGTCGAGCTCTTCGAGACGCGCGGTGAACGCGGCCGCATTGCTGTCGTAGGTTTCCTGGCCATCTGGATCGACCTCGATCAGCTTGAGCCGAATCCGATCGGCGTAGATCGCTGCGTAGGCGGGGTTCATCCAGACGTGCGGGTTGTCGTCGATGTAGTCGACCTCCTCGAGATTGGCCGCCAGCTCGAGCTCCGGTACGTTGGCCGCCCCGGCCTCCTGCGCGAAGGACAGCAACCAGTCGTCAAGCCCCAGGCCGTTCAGCACAAGGAGTCGCGCGCCCGACAGGGCCGTGGCATCGGATGGGGCCGGGTCGAAGGTGTGCACCTCACCGCCCTTGGGAACGAGTGAGTGGACCGCCACGCGGTCTCCCCCGACCTGCTTGACGAGGTCCGCGAAGACTGTGGTGGTCGTCACGACGCTCAATGTCCCGGTGTTCGAGGGCGCTGTCGGTGGCGGTGTGCCTGAGCTCTGGCTGTTGCATGCCGCAAACAGCACGAGTGCGGAGAGCAGGGCGATCGCGTCCGAGAAGGGTCGTTTCATCGGTCGGATCTCCTAGATGGATTGCTGGGGTTGGTGTTGCCCGCACAGCCCGAACAGCTCGAGCCGGTGGGCGTCGATCAGGTAGCCGCTGTGCCGCGCGATTTCTGCGACTACCTGCTGGAGGCCGCTGTCCGCCACCTCAGCCGACTTGCCGCAGCTGCGACAGACGACGTGGTGGTGGTGATGCTCCGGCTCGCAGGCGACGTACGCGTGCTCGCCCGATGGAAGGTCGAGGCGTTCGAGAGCCCCGAGCTCGGTGAAAAGGTCGAGGTTGCGGAAGAGGGTGGCCCGGCCGACCTTCACGCGCCGTCTGCGGGCCACGTCAAGCAGCTGGGCCGCCGTGAAGTGACCGGATCGGCTGTCGATGAGCTCGGCCACAGCGCGGCGAGCCCTGGTCACTCGGTATCCGGTACGTGCGAGGTCGACATTCAGTGCCATAAGTGAGACTAATGATACTCAGTATCAACTGAGACTGCCAGGAACCGTAACTCAGTGGTGCGGTGACACTCCAGATGAGTCAAATGGCAGGTGGGATGCCCGTCGGGCCACGCAGTCGGCCGCTTTGGATCTCGCCAGCTCGGATCTGATGCGGCCAGAGGTTCAAAATCGCGGATATGCCGGGAATGACCAGCTAGGCGGATGGGAAAGCGCAGTCCCGGGCGTCGTTTGACACGCTCGCGGTGTCAGGGCAGCGGCGCACCTAGAATCCGTCCGAATGGCCACTTACGACCCCACGACCGCCCTGCTGGTCGTCGACGTCCAGAACGATTTCGCGGATCCCGGCGGCAGTCTCTATGTGACGGGCGGTGAAAACGTCGTGCCCGTGATCAACCGCGAGATCGAACGTGCTCGCGCTGCCGGAGCGAGCGTCTTATACACCCAGGACTGGCATCCCGAGTCGACTCCGCACTTCCAGAAGGACGGCGGCATCTGGCCCGTTCATTGCGTGATGGATACATGGGGTGCCGAGTTCCATCCCGACCTGGTCGCCGACGGACCGGTCGTCAGAAAGGGGAGCAACGGCGAGGACGGCTACTCCGGCTTCACGATGCGCGACCCGCAGAGTGGCGACACGATCGCCACCGCGCTGGCCGAGATGCTTGGCGCGGCGAGTGCGACGCAGCTGGTGATTGCCGGCCTGGCGACCGATTACTGCGTCAAGTCGACCGTGCTCGACGCGCGGGCGAAGGGCTATCCGACGACGGTCATCCAGAACGCCATTCGCGCGGTGGATCTCCAGCCGGGCGACGGCGACCGAGCAATCGAGGAGATGCTCGCGGCCGGGGCACTGCTCGAGTCGCGGGCCATCGTCAAGGCGGCGTCCGCGGAGGGCGAAGGCTAGACTCTCGATAAGTGGAGCTCCCAGCCGACGACCGTCCCTATTCCCCAGGCCTGGAGAAGGTCCTGGCGGGCGAAACGTCCATCGCGCTGGTGGATGGCGCCAAAGGTCGGCTGCTGTATCGCGGTTATCCGATCGTCGATCTCGTCCGGACCGGTACGTATGCCCAGGTCGCGGAGCTCCTCTGGACTGGCGACTGGCCCGATCAGGCTCACCTTCCCACGGCCCCACTGCCCGACGCGGTGCTCACCGCACTCCGCGCGCTACCGGCCAAGGCACTCCCCATGGACGCACTGCGGACGGCCATCTCCTCCTGGGGAGCGGTCAACCGACTGACCTATCCGCCGACCGTCGAGCAGGCGCGTTCGCTGACCGCGCTGGCCCCATCGGCCCTGGCGGCATTCGGCCGCCTGCGCCAGGGCAAGGAGCCGGTCGATCCCGATCCCGACCTCCAACTGGCGGCGGGCTTCCTTTATCAGCTGACCGGCGAGACACCCGACCCGGCCGCCGCCCGTGCCCTCGACGCGTACTTCATCACCGGTGCTGAGCACGGCTTCAACGCCTCGACGTTCACCGCGCGCGTGATCATCTCGACCCAGTCGGACATCGCCAGTGCGGTCGTCGGTGCCATCGGGGCGCTCAAGGGTCCGCTCCACGGCGGGGCTCCGTCGGAGGTCGTCAGCCAGCTCCACCAGATCGGCTCTGTGGAGCACGCCGAGAAATGGATCGACGACGCCCTGGGCCGCGGCGAGCGCCTGATGGGCTTCGGCCACCGCGTGTACCGCGCATACGATCCACGAGCAGCCGCGCTGCGTACCGTCGCCGAGGGGATGGGGAGCATGGCGGATTGGCTCAAGCTCGCCGTCGCGGTGGAGGACATCGCGCTGCGCAAGCTCGCGGAGCGACACCCCGAGCGTGCCCTGAAGACGAACGTCGAGTACTACGCGGCCGCAGTGCTACAGGGCGTCGGGCTGCCGCCCGACCTGTTCCCGGCCACGTTCGCCCTGGCACGTCACGCCGGCTGGACGGCGCACATCCTCGAGCAGGCATCTGCCAATCGACTGATCCGACCAGACGTACGCTACGTTGGCCCGGCCGAGAGGTCGCTGCCAGGGGTGGTCGCGGTCCGCTGACGGGCCGCGGCAAGCATTAGGAGGGGTAAATGCGAGTTCGAGCCGGAATTGCTCTAGCGGTCTTGATGTTGATGAGTCCGACTGGTCTCGCCTCGCCGGCGCTCGGGGCGAGCGACCTGCTGCCCGACATGAAGATGGCGCCCATCTACGGCATCCAATTGACCACGACCGCGAATGGTCACAAGAAGCTGCGCTTCGGCACGGTCGGGTTCAACGTCGGCGATGGGGCCCTGGAGGTTCGCGCGCGCAACCGCAGCCGCGGCGAGCTGCTCGACGTCTTCCAATGGATCTACAGATCCGACGGCACCGGCCGCAGGGTGCCCAAGTCCAAGGCCCGGGTCTTCTATACGGGCGACGGCCACGATCACTGGCACGTCGAGCGGTTCATGGTGATGCGCCTCACCCCGAAACCAGGCACAGCCACTTCATCGGTCCGGCGAATCCGCAAGATCGGCTTCTGCCTGGTGGACTCGATGCGCATCACGGCGAGCGAGCGTCCGCCGAATGCCTCCGAGTTTCCCGCCTACGGCAATTGCGGCGTACGTGCCAGCAAACGGATAACGGTCGGCGTATCGGTCGGCTGGGGGGACAACTACCCGCCCGAGTTCGCGTTCCAGGCGATCGACGTCAGCGGCCTTCCCACGGGCAGCTACCGCCTCTGCGCAACGGTGAACCCGAGGGGCCTGTGGACCGAGAAGAACAACAATTTCAGCAACAACTCGTATTGGCTGGATGTCGACCTGGACGTGGCGAACAACGGCGTGACGGTCACCGGCGGCGGAGCCACGGCCTGTAACAGCTAGGGCGCCCAGGCGCTAGCCGCCGGCGGGCACCCCTCCGGTCGTCGGAACGAACTGTTCCTCGTACAACTGGCGGTACAGGCCGCCGTGCGCCAACAGTTCGTCGTGACGGCCGCGCTCAATGATCTTGCCGCGATCGAAGACGAGGATCTGGTCGGCGCGCAGGATCGTCGAGAGACGGTGGGCAATCGCGATCGTCGTTCGGCCCTTCATCGCCCGCTCGATGGCGGCCTGGATGAGCCGCTCGGAAACGGTGTCGAGCGCGGAGGTCGCCTCATCGAGAACAAGGATGCGCGGGTCCTTGAGCAGGACGCGCGCGAGCGCGACGCGCTGTTTCTCGCCGCCAGACAGCTTGAAGCCGCGCTCGCCCACGATCGTGTCGTAGCCCTCGGGCAGCTCGCGAATTCGGTCGTGGATGGCGGCCATCCGGGCGGCCACCTGTAGCTCGCGATCGGTCGCATCAGGCTTCGCGTAACGCAGGTTCTCGCGCACGCTCGCGTGGTACAGGAACGTCTCCTGGGTGACGAAACCGATCTCCTGGCCGAGGCTGGCCAGCTTGATCTTGCGCACGTCGACACCGTCGATCTCGACCGCTCCGTCACTTACGTCGTACAGGCGCGGCAGAAGGTAGGTCGTCGTGGTCTTGCCTGATCCCGACGGACCGACGAGCGCCACCAACTGGCCCGGCTCCGCCTCGAAGTCGATGTCCTCCAGCCCGAAAGGCAACCGCTCCTCGTCGATGGGCCGCACGTCGTCGAAGCCATCTGGGTCCAGGGCCGGCTCGAGGGCATCGGCGGACTCTGGTTCTTCGCCATTGGTCGGCTCACTGGCCTTGGCAACCCCCGGAGGCGGCGCGCTCCGATAACGGAAGAAGACATGACGGAAGCGGATCTTGCCGGACATCTTCTCCGGTTCGAGCGTCACGGCGTCCGGCGCGTCCTCGATGTCCACCGGTAGCTCGAGGTACTCGAAGATTCGATCGAAGAGCGCCAGCGCGCCCTGCATCTCGACGTGCACGTTGAGCAACTGCCCGAGCGGGAAGAAGAGCCGCGATTGGAGTGTCGTGAAGGCGACGATGTCTCCGATGGTCGGCGCGGTCGAGTCGCCCTGGATGGCCAGCCAGCCGGCGAGCCAGTAAACGAACGCCGGCGTGATCGAGAAGATCGTGCCGACGATCATGAAGAACCAGCGGCCGACCATGCTCTGGCGGATCTGGAGTCGCGCCAGCTTGGCATTGGCAGTGCTGAAGCGGTCGATCGCACCCTGTTGCCGGCCGAACGTCTTGGTCAGCAGCATCCCGCTAACGCTGACGGTCTCCTCGGTGATCGAGCTGATATCGGCCAGGCTCTCCTGGGTCATGCCGGCGATGCGCCTGCGGATCTTGCCCACGCGATAGGTCAGGTACATGAAGAAGGGCAGAAGGCCGAGCGACAGCGTTGTCAGGCGCCAGTCGAGCAGGAGCATCGCCCCGATGGTCGACAGGACGATGACGAAGTTGGCGAAGACGCTGCTCGCGGTGTCGGTGACAACCGACTGGACGCCGCCAACGTCGTTCGCCAATCGGCTCTGGATCTCGCCAGTGCGTGTCTCGGTGAAGAAGCGCAGCGGCAGCCGCTGGAGGTGCGAGTAAAGCGCGTTGCGCAGGTCCTGCATGACCCGCTGGCCGATGACGTTGTTGAGGTAGGACTGGCCGACCCCGATCAGCCCGCTGACGATGGGCACGACGATCATCAGCCCGACGAACAGGTTAAGGAGGCCGAAGTCGCGCTGAGGCAGGGCCTCGTCGATCAGCAGCTTCAGCAGGTACGGGTTGACGAGCCCGAGCAGGCTCGTAACGACGATCGTCAGCAGAACGGCGGACACCGACAGCCGGTACGGCCTGAAAAACGCGGCAATGCGACGGATCGTGTGTGCGCGACGCTCCCGCGGTACCGGCGGGCCATCCGATTCGTCGAAGCCGCCCATGCCTCGGAATCGGCCCGATCCTCCGTGAAATCCCATCAAATGGAGAGTAGGCGGATAGTCGCTGAGGCGCGTCCGGCGCTCCGCGCAGCGGTCAGGAGCGTCCTCGGAGCGAGTCCGGATTGCTGATACGATCCGCGACCTCTGCAGTGGTCGAACCAGAGAAGAGCCGTGAAGAAATAAGGGGGCCAGACGTGAAGTCGCTTTCTGCGTCAGTTGCCGTGCTTGCCGTGATCCTCGTCGCGTGCGGAGGCGGACCAGCGGCCACACCACAGCCAGGGGGACAGCAGACGCTCGCCCCGGGTCAGCCCACGCAGGCGCCCGCTCCGCCGCCCGCGGGCGGCGAATCGGTGAGCGTGACGCTTACCGGTGGGCCGGACGCCGGTACGTACACGGGCACAGACAACCCCAATTGCAGCCTCGGGATCATCGGGCCGAATGGTTGGGGAACGCAGTACTCGGTCGCCGATGGGCCGGACAACGCGCTAAGCAGCCTTCAGCTCGTGTCCGCCGCGCCCGGCATGGCCGACGACGAGGAGGCCTTCTTCCAGGGCACGGAATTCCTGATTACTGTGACGATCGGAACTTTATTTGCTGACTCGAGCAGGGACTACGAGGTTGCCAAGTACACGGAAAACGCCGACAAGGATTCGACCGGGACGGGCTCGGCGACTGTTGCCGACACCGGATCGACGGCCGTGATCCACGCGACCGGCACCACCGCCGACGGCGTCGGCATCGACGCTACGGTCAACTGCCCGTCAGTGATCCGCCAGTAAAGCAAGCGCGGCGGCGGCCGACTGCGAAGGGAACGCGGCGGCCTACGTCGGAAGCGGCGCCTGAGCGGGGAGAACCGGCGGACCCACGTCGGCCTCTCCCTCATCACCCTCGGTGAGCTCGCGGTCCGCACCGAGCCGAACCCGCGTGGCGAACAGCCACGCCAGCCCGTACAGGACCGCGACGACGATGAGCAGCGCCTGGTAGCCGGTGATCAGCGCGAGGTACTCCAGCGTGCCGCCGACCATTGCCCCGAGCAGGTTGCTGGCAAACGCCATGTCAGCCGTATTCGTGTCGCGGAACGAGTACGAGAACACCAGGTTGGCGAAGAATACCGGGGCAAAGGCGACGACCGCCGCAACGATGTACCGCAGCCAAGCCGGCTCGAACAAGAGCGACTCCGGCGGGATGAGGAACGCGATCGCGATCGAGGCGAACAGAAGTACATAGAACGGCGTCGGGTTGGTCATCTTCAGGCGTGAGTTCACGAAGATCGCCACGAGCACACTGGCCAGGATGCCGAAGAACGACAGGGCGTTGACCAGCCAGGTCGTGCCGAAAAGCAGGCTGAAGCTGGTCAGGCTGCGCGTCGTCAGGAGCAGAAACGCGACGCCGAGCACGAAGAAGTGCGGGCTGAAACGCCGGATGGTCGTGCCCGTGGCGAACGCGGCAGCGGCGACGGCCACCACGGCACCGACCAGCACGATCGCGATTGCCGCGATGTAGTGCGACGCGATGAACGGCGTGCGCAGATAAAGGAATGGCCAGTCATCGGTCGCAGGTTTCGGTACGGGCTCGCCGACGATCGGCGCACCCGTAACTCCCTCGCCGGGCGGGATGCCAGTCGGCAGCGACGCCACGAGCGGTCCGGCCGCGAGGGCGGCCTTGTGGGCGCCGTACACGTACACCAGTGGCTGATGGCCGAAAGCGTCATCCAGCATCGAAGCAAGCTTGGCGACCAGCCACTCGTCGCGGTAGTAGTTGTAGAGAACGAAGATGCCGTCGTCCGTCAGGTGATCTCGGACGCTCGCGAAAGCTTCCTCTGTGAAGAGGAACGACTCGAGCCGGATGTTCGATTGCTGGCTGACCAGCGTGAGCGAGTCGGGCAGCGCGAAGATGACCAGGTCGTACTTCTTGTCGGTCGTGCGCAGGAAGGCGCGCCCGTCATTGACGATCGGGGTGACACGCGGGTCGGAATAGGGCTGGTCCGGGTGGCGCTCTATTCCGATCTGTTGAAGCTTTGGATCGATCTCGACTGCGTCGATATGTCCCGCGCCATGGCTCAAGGCGATCGCTGCGTCCGAGCCGCTGCCCGCGCCGACGATCAGCACCTCGGGGTAGGTCTGGTCGGGGAACCAGCGATAGACCTGTTCGTAGAACTCCTCGATGCCCTGCTCACCCAGCGGGTGGAGGGCCTGGTGGGGGATGCCATCGACCGTCAGGTGCACGAGCCCGCTCGACACCTGGAACGAGTTGATGCGGTAGTAGGGCGACCAGATCTCGCCTGTGTTGCGCTGGCTCTGGCCGAGCACGCCCAGTAGTACGGCGGCGAGCACGGCGACGTTGGCGAACGTCCACATCGACATGCGCCTGCCCAGGTCGAGCGCGATCACCAGGACGATCGCCACCGCGAACCAGATGAGAGGGTTGGTCCCGAGTGCCGAGAGGATCGCGAAGGCGGCGATGCCGGTCATCGAACCGGCAATGTCGATCGCGTACGCCTTCAACGGGGGCATGCTCTTGAGCAGCGGGCCGAGCGGCAGGGCGAGTGTCGCCAGCAGTGCGACGACCAACCCCACGACCAGTGGCAGGATCAGGAAGTTTTCGTCGGCTGCGCGACTGTCGGCAAGGCCGAAGAACAGCTCGTTCTGCGAGTCGACCTGGATGTTGAGCTGGAACGTGTACACGATCGCGACGACGGCCGCGAGCAAAAAAGCGAAGGGCGACAGCCTCGGATTGAAGCCCTTACGGCCGAGCAGGATGCCCAGCCCGATGCCGAGGAAGCTCCCGATCAGCAGGAAGTTGCTGAAGAAGCCGATGAACTTGACGTTGGCCGGAATCCAACGGATGAGCAGAAGCTCCACGAACAGGATCGCCAGGCTGGTCAGGAACAGCCGTACATCGTTGCGCTGGAGGATGCTCATGGGGGCGGCAATGTTAGCGAGGATGCCGGCCCCGGGGCCCCAGTGGTCCGAGTGTCGCGGTCATGACCCGACTATTGGGTATCCCCGAGTACGGGATGCGATCCCTTACCCTCGGCCCGACTCGCATCATCGGAGCGAGGGAAGGAGTACTCGATCATGTTCTTTGCCTACATCGATCCGGGCGCGGGCAGCCTGATCATTCAGGCGCTCGTTGCCGCACTCGTGGGCATCCCCATCCTTCTTCGGCGCCAATTGGCCAAGGCCTTGAGCGTGTTTCGCAGCAGCAGCAACTCGTCTGACGGCGACTGACGCCGCCGCGGCTAGAGGAGGGGTCAACTCGCCGGCGAGCTGCCAGGGGCCAGCCGCTGATGCTGACGACCCGAGGCCGGTCCAGCCGTGGGCACGATAGGCAACGCGCCGTCCATGCGATCGCGATTCGCCGGTGGAACGTCGCACGCCTGGATCGAACGACTGTTTCTGAGCGCGGTCGTCGCCTGGCCCATCCTTGCCGGTATCGTTCTGGGTCGTTACGCCGATGAGGCAGTCCCCACGTCTTATCTCGCGCGTCCCCTCGTCGTTGCCACCCTGCTGTCGGTGTTCGTTGCGGTCCTGTCTTCCTTTACCGGCCGGTGGGCCGCAGCCGTCGCCGCCGCGCTGGCCGCCGCCATCGCCCTGTATCCGCTTGGCTACTTCGTCGGATTGCTGCTCCTCATTTCCTTTGTCGTCGCAAAGCTGGCGGCAGTGGGAGGTCGCCACTGGCCGGTCGCGCTCCATTGGCAAAGAGCCGTACTCACTCTTTCGGCGGTGTTCTTCCTGCTCGCCGCGGTCCGCGCGGCTGCGTACATCGATCGGTCTCCTCCGGCGAGTTCAACTGGCGCAGTCGAAGGAAGAAGCCTCTACCTCGTCCTGCTCGACGGCTATCCACGCAGCGACACGCTGAGCCAGGACCTCGGGATCGATAACAGCCCCTTTCTGCGTCAACTCGACGAGAGGGGCTTCGACGTCTACGAAGACGCGCGAAGCCCGCGTGGCCACACCGAATTGACGCTGAACTCAATGCTGAACGCCAGCGCGGTAGGTGTCCCGGTTGAATCCGCCACGGTGGAAGACAAGCGCACCGCTCGTCGTCGTCTGGACGAGGCAAGGTTGCCGCTGCTCGCGATGGATGCCGGCTATGAGTACGTCGTCATCGACTCACCGATCGGGCACGTCACCTACAGCACTGGCCGTCACATCCGACACGGCGGCGTCACCGACTTCGAGGAGCGGCTTTTGGCCGAGACCACCCTGGCTCGCATCGTTTTGGCGGCTGCGCCGCATCTGCTGACATCATCCCTGCGGGCGCACCTGGACGACAGCCTGTCGAGCTTGATCGAGCTGGGCTCATCGGGCCAGAAAAGGATCGTGCTGGCTCACTTGTTGGCACCCCACCTGCCCGCACTCTATGCACAGGACGGCAGCGGCTTGCCGATACCGCCTTATTGGCCCAGGCACCAGCTGTTTGGCAGCGTTATAGAAGATCTCGACATCAGCCTGGACTACTACCGAGAGATGTACTCCGGTCACCTGAGCACGGTCAATCGAAAGATTGTCGTTACGATCGACACGATGCTTGCCGGTAACCCGGACGCCCTGATCGTGCTCTTCAGTGATCACGGCGCTCGCTACAGCTTCAACGCGCCGGAGGAGTGGAGCCGCTCGTTTCTTGCCGCTCGCACGCCCGGGCACCCCAACCTCTTCGGCGAGTCGCCCACGACTACTCACATCCTGTGCGACCTGTTTGTTGCGTATCTGGATCTGCCGTGCCAGTAGGAGCGAGCGACTCAACCTCTGCAGCAGCTTCCGCGCCTGCCCGGCGCGACCCGGCCTCGTTCCGTGACCCGACCGGTTTCGTCTACAGCAGCAACGGGCGGCTGTTCCGGCAGATTCACGAGGGCCACGCCGCGGACTGGGAACACTTCCACGGCAGCGGCCTGTACCGGCGTCTCGTGCAGCGAGGCTGGCTCGTCGCCCACGACGAGGTGGCGCGCGAGCTCGCCTACGACTCTCGGGCCTGGCGCGTGCTCGAGGTCGAGCAGGTCGACTTCGTTTCTTATCCGTACGAGTGGACCTTTGGGCAGCTGAAGCACGCCGCTCTGCTAACGCTCGACGTCCAGGCGGCGGCGATCGAGGCGGGAATGACCTTGAAGGACGCGTCGGCATACAACGTCCTCTTTGACGGTTCGCGCCCGGTGTTCATCGACGGGCTCTCCTTTGAGCGGCGAAGGGAAGACGAGCCATGGATTGCCTACCGCCAGTTCTGCGAGCACTTCCTCGCCCCGCTGGCGCTGATGAGCCAGCGCGACATCCGCGCCGGCCTGCTGCTGCGCGACTTCATCGACGGCGTTCCGCTCGACCTTGCCGCAGGCCTCCTGCCCGCGTCGAGCCGCCTACGCCTCGGCCTTGCTGCGCATGTACACCTCCACGCCCGCGCACAACGCGGGCAACATGCGGACGGCAGCCGGAAAAGCGCCGCGCATCCCCGCCTGTCAAGTTCGCGGCTGGAGGTCCTCATCGAGAGCCTGCGCACGACCGTCGAACGCATGCGCTGGGAGCCGCGCGGCACTGAGTGGAGCGAGTACGGTGAACGGACCAGCTATAGCGATCCCGCGGCGGCTGCCAAGCATCGGCTCGTCAAGCGTCTCCTGGCAGCCACGGAGGGGGAGTGGGCCTGGGACCTTGGCGCCAACACAGGCACCTTCAGCGCACTCGCCGTTCAGCTCGGCCGCAAGGTGGTTGCCCTCGACGCAGATCCCGCCGCCGCCGAGCAGCACTACCGCCGCCTGCGCGAGTCGAACACGCGTGACGTTCTTCCGCTGGTGATCGACCTGACCAATCCCAGCCCATCCCTCGGTTGGGCCCATCGCGAGCGCCGATCGCTCGTGGAGCGGGCGAACGCCGACGTCGTGCTCGCATTGGCGCTCGTGCACCATCTGGCGATCGGCGGGAACATACCGCTGCCCCAGCTCAGCGCCTTCCTGGCCGAACTGGGCCACCAGCTGATCATCGAGTTCGTGCCCAAGTCGGACGCACGAGTGGCGGCGATGCTGGCCAACCGGCGCGATGTCTTTACCGACTACTCCCTTGACGGCCTCATCGCTGCTTTCGCGGCAGACTGGCGACTGGTCGAGCAGGAGCGAATCGAGGACTCGGAGCGCACCCTGCTCCGCTTCACCCGAGCAGATCAGCCCGCCTGACAGGCCACGGGCCGGCTGCGTCTCGCCGGAATGGCTACCAGGCTGTGGCGGTCGCAGCCTCCGCGATGCCTTCTGCCTCGAGCCAGCGCTCGGCATCGATGGCTGCCTTACAGCCGTCGGCCGCGGCCGTTACGGCCTGGCGATAGCGGTGGTCGTGAGCGTCGCCGGCAACGAATATGCCGTCGATCTTGGTACGCGTCTCATCGATGACGACCAGGTAGCCCTTGTCGTCGACCTCGAGCCAGTCGCGGAAGACATCCGTGTTCGGCTTGTAGCCAATGGCCACGAAGAGGCCTTCCATCGACTCGTCCTGCTCAACCCCCGAAACCGTGTCGCGCAGGCGCAGGCCCTCGACGCGCTCGTCGCCCAGGACGTCGGCTACCTCGGTGTTCCAGCGCACGTCGATCTTGGGGTTGTCGATGGCGCGCTGCTGCATGATCTTGCTGCCGCGGAACTTGTCCCGCCGGTGGAGCATCACGACCTCGCTTGCGAAGCGCGTCAGGAAGCTGGCCTCCTCGAGCGCCGTGTCGCCGCCGCCCACGACCGCCACCTTCTTGCCACGGAAGAAGAACCCGTCACAGGTCGCGCAGGCACTCACACCGCGGCCGCGCAGGCGGGTCTCGCTGTCGAGGCCCAGCCATAGCGCCGACGCGCCCGTAGCGACGATCACCGAATCTGCCGCGTACTCGGTGCCCTGCGTCCAGAGCCGGAATGGGCGGCCGGAGAAATCGACCTGGTCGACATCGGTGTCAATCAGCCGCGAACCGAAGCGTTCCGCCTGCTCGCGGAACTTCTGCATCAGCTCGGGACCCTGGATCCCCTCTGGAAAGCCGGGGTAGTTCTCGACGTCGCTCGTGATCATCAACTGTCCGCCGGGCGTGTATCCGCCTATTACGATCGGCTCGAGATTGGCCCGCGCCGCGTAGATGGCAGCCGTCAGCCCGGCCGGCCCCGAGCCCACGATGACGACATGGCTGTGGTTGCTCGGCCCACCTGGCTGGGTGCCATTCCCGCCTGATTTCTGGGGAACGGCGACCCGTGGCGCCGTGCCCTCGGCAACGGCCGTTGCCGACCCGCTTTCGTCGACGATCGAGATGCTCGGAAAGAGTGGTTTCGCCTCGTCCATCTATGGCAATCCTAGCACCGGCGCATACTCCCCGGGGGTATTCGTCGGGAGGGCGCGGCGGCGCCGCCGCGGCTTGGTCGGGGACGACATATTGCTAGTTGAGTCGTTCAGTCGCATAAACCGCTTGATTGCGTCGCGGTCTCCGATGGCTTTCCGAGGGGCGTGTGGATGGCGGGCGAAAATATGCTACTGAGCGACTCGGCGAGGGCCACTGACACCACGGCCATGTGCTCGCTTGCGGCTATGAGGTAGCTGGGCTGGCGTTGGTTGAGGACTCGGACGGCGGGAGTGATTTTTGTCGGTGTTCAGCCAAGCGGCGACCTTTCGCCGAGGCCCCGGATTTGCGGGATGACGTCGCGGCCGATCAGCTCGAGCTTCGACACGTCCGATACGCCGCGGACCGAGAAGATGGTGTGGTGTGACCCAGCCTGCGCCCAGTTGCCCAGCCGCTCGACCACGCCAGCGGGAGTAAGTGAGCCGCGCGCGCCGTCCGGTGTGATGGAGATCGTCGCAAGGTTGGTGCGCTCGATCTCGCCATAGTCGCGTCCAACGTCCTGGCAGTGACCGCGCAACACGTCGTACTTGTGGACAAGCATGTCCGGGCCGCCGAAGACGTTGCACGCGTCCGCGTACCGGGCCACTAGTCGCAAGGTGGATCGCTCGCCGCCGCCGCCCACCATGATCGGGACGCGCGGCTTCGACAGGGCCTGGGGACTGTTGAGCAACCGACCGGCACGAACGCGACGGCCGGAGAACGATGATTCGGAGCCACGTTCGCCGCTGAACGCGAGGTGCGCCATCTGGAGGGTGTCGGCAAGGAGGGCGAAGCGGTCAGGCAGGTCGGGAAACGGGATGCCCAACGAGCGCGACTCGTCGACGTTCCAGGCGGCGCCGATGCCGAACCACGCACGGCCGCCGGAGAGAACGTCGAGCGTGGTGACGCTCTTGATCCACATGCCCGGCCAGCGGTATGGAACGGCGCCGACCATCAGCCCCAGCCTGGCCCGACTGGTGTGCGCGGCCATGAACCCGAGCGCGGTGGTCCCCTCGAGCATGGGCTCCTCGACCTCGCCCACGCTCCGGATCTGAAACAGGTGGTCCATCACCCAGATCGAGTCGAACCCCGCGTCGTCGGCAGTGCGGCAGATCCGGGCGAGCGTCGCGCTAATGGCCGCGTCGCCACCGGGCCACGTGAACGAGGAGATCTGGAGCCCGACTTTCAAGGGAGCCGACTCTAGCGAAAGAGGTCCATCTCCGCCGGCATGACCACGTCCCCGCGAACCGTGCCGTCGCCGCCGACACCAGGGGCGCCGCGCACGAGGACCACCGGCTGGCGGCTCGTCTTCCCCGAGGCGAGCTCTGCGGCCGACGCGATCTCGTCGGCGAGGGCGACGATCGTGGAGCGCATCGTGCGCCCGTCCGCGTCGGGCTGGCCGCGCATGTCGTCCAGCGGTGCAAGCCCGGCAACCCCCAGTGCGACGTCGACGATGCCGAATCTCCACGGCCGGCCAAACGAATCGCTGATGACGATCGCCGGCGCGTCGTTGTCTGGAATACCGAGCAACGCAGGAAGCCGCGCCCTGAGTCGGGCGGCTGAGCCGTCGGGATCATCGGGCAACAGAGTCACTATGTTCCTGGTGCCGGTGTTGGACGCGTCGACCCCGGCGTTGGCGCAAACGAATCCGTGGCGGGTTCGGCTGACGATGATGCCG
Organism: uncultured Anaerolineaceae bacterium; assembly: GCA_964477545.1. Taxonomy (GTDB): domain Bacteria; phylum Chloroflexota; class Limnocylindria; order Limnocylindrales; family CSP1-4; genus JALYGJ01. The sequence goes on from CAYZEJ010000008.1 coordinate 18,305, forward strand.
CGCTCCATGCGCAGCACTTCCGCCGATTCGCGCAGGACGACCTCGACCTGGCGAGCGTCGCGGTCCCATTTCGCAGCGAAGTCGATGGCCTCCGGGCGTGGCGTGACGGTGGTCAGGTCGACCACGCAGCCCTCGGCCTTGGACACGACCTTCTGGGTCACCACCAGCACGTCTCCGAGCTGCGGTCTGAGGCTGGGGTCGGCGGCCTGGGCCCCAAGCCACGAGTCGGCGATCAAGGCCGCGAGATCGTCACCCGCCCGTACCTCGGGAAGTGCCGGGAGCGCGACGGCCAGCAAGGTGCCCAAGCCGTCACGCGACCTCGGCGGTTGCGACTCGATCGTGGAGCGCGTCGAGTGCCATCTGTCCGGCTGCCTGTAGTTCGAGCAGTCGAGCTGTTTCCAGGCGTTCCAGGTCATCCGGCGTGTCGAGATCGAAAGCGAGTGCCGGGTCGTGCACCAATTGGAGACTTGCGTCGGCGTGTGACGCTGCGCGTATGTGAGCCTCGAGGCTGGCCTCGCCGAAATGTGGATCGATGGTGTCTGGCGGTGCCACCAGCATCGCGTTCGTGCCGACGCGCGCATCTGCCGGAGCGACTACGACAAGTGGCAGGCCAGACCCGGCCGCGAGCGCGGCGTCGGCCGCCTCGAGCATGCGGTCGAGGGCCACGGTCGTCAGATGCGGCAGATCTGCCGGCAGGTAGAGGATTGCCGTCGCCCCGGATCGGACCGCTTTCTCGCGACCGTCGCGCAGGGCGGAGTTCAATCCGCTCGGTTGTGATTCGGTCATCGCGGAAGCGGCCGTCGCTGAGGATCGGACCAGGGCCCGCAGCTGCGTATCTGCCGTCACGACGTGGATGGACCGGCAGGCCGGCCAGGCCGCCAGGACCTCGAGGGTTCGAAGCAGCATGCCCACGACGAGCGTAAGCCGCTCCTCGGCATCGAGCGCCTCGCCCAGACGCGACTTGCCCACTCCCGAGCCGCGCGCGGGGACGATCACATGGAGGTTCGAGAGGTCGGCAGGGGGTGTGGCGGACACGGCCGCATGGTACGCGCGGGCCCGCCCAAACCCCCGTGTTTGCTCGTGCGGGATGTGGTGCAAGTCCAACGCCCGGCTTGTGCTACAACTCGGCCCGCGAGCCAGGTCACAGTAGTTGCACTGATGGCCCGGACGCCTGTGGCCGTGACAACCAAACAGATGACTTCCCTAGAGGTGGCGTAGATGCGCGCTTCGATCTCGATGCTCCTCACCGGCCTGGTGCTGACCGGCTGCTCGATCGTCGGCGGTCCGGGCGACACCGTCCCGTCGTTCAACATTCCACCGATTCCACCGATCGATCCCTCGTCGATCGCCGGTGGCATTCCCACGCTTCCTCCCGGCGGCAGCACAACCGGCGCGTGTGCCCTCGTCACCGAAGCGGAGATGAGCACGCTCATCGGCCAGGCCATGACTGTCTACACCAACTCGGGCACACAATGCTCGTGGATCTCGGCCGCCATCACGCCGAGCGTGATCATCCGTTACGACAGCGGTGAGTCGATCGAAGAAGGGAAGAGGGTCACCCCGAATGGCCGCGACCTCGTGATAGGTGGTTACCCGGCGTACTACGCTGAATTCGCAGGCTCGCTGCTGTACATCGAAAAGGGTGGCCGGCTGCTTGTCGTCCAGACCGTCTGGAGTCTTACGGGGGACGAGGGAGTACAGAAGGTCAGCCAGATCGGCGAGCTCGCGCTGTCGCGCTTCTAAAAGACCGACGTGGCGTGGGTGAGGTGAATTCGGCCGAGTCCTAGGTCGGGCCCAGCCCAGCGATTCGGAGCAGCTCGCGCGCGAGACGGCGCTGCTGCTCGTCCGTCGCGATGACGATCCCGGCCGTTGCCGGCTCCATTCCGAGCGCGGTGATGGCGTCTGCCTGGGCCGAGTCGGTTTCGTCGATCACGAGCAGGTCGACCAGCTTCGGATAACTCGTGGCGTAGTAAGCGGCGATTCCGGTGGCGCCTGGCGTGCCACCGAGCGAGCTCATCATCTGTGCGGCTGGGCCGCGTAGGGCTGCACCACCGACGATCGGACTGATTGCGACAACCGGGGCGGCACTGCCGTGGACGGCCTCAAGAACGCCAGCGAGCGAGAGGATTGGCGCCACGCTGACGTAAGGATTGGAAGGCGCGATCACGATCAGGTCAGCCGATCGGACGGCCTGGAGCACTTCGGGGCTGGGGCGGGCCGACTCGATGCCGTCGAATCGGATCTCCTCGACCCTGTCTCGATGGCCGCGGTGGACGAAATAGTCCTGGAAGTCGAGCCAGCCTTCGGCCGTTCTGACCTTCGTGCGCACGGCGTCATCGCTCATCGGGAGAATGGCGGCGTCGACTCCCAGCGCGCGTGACAGCTCGCGTGTGATCGTCGTCAATCGTTGGCCCAAATGAAGGCGCGCGGTGCGCACGATGTGCGTGGCCAGGTCGCGATCGCCGAGGCGGAACCACGTTGGCGCACCGTATGTTTCGAGCATGGCCGCGGCCGACCACGTCTCACCGCTGACGCCCCACCCGGTCTCTTCGTTCGCAAGGCCGGCCAGCGTGTACATCACGGTGTCGAGGTCGGGCGAGATGCTCAGGCCGTGGAGTTCGAGGTCATCGCCGGTGTTGCCGATGACGCTCAGTTCCACTTCGTCGCCGAGGAGCGCGAAGCCATGCGCCATGCGCGCGCCGCCGAAGCCGCCCGCCAGGAGCGCAACGCGGACCGGCCGCGGTCGAGTCATGGCGCAAGTGTGCGCGGTCTCTGCCCTGACAATTGGCAGGATGCCGAATAAGGATCTCGTGACGGGCGCATTCGGGTACACGGGCAGCCGCATCGCGGAGCGCCTCCTCGATGCCGGCCGGGATGTCGTGACACTCACCCGGCGAGCACCTGGATCTCACCCGCTGGCTGATCGCGTGGCGATCCTGCCCTATGAGTTCGACGAGTCAGCGATGGTGCGTGCGCTTGCCGGAATCGACACGGTGTACGTGACGCTCTGGATGCGGTTTCCGCGCGGCGACGTGACGTGGGAGCAGATGGTGGTCAACGTCGCGCGGTTGGCACGATCGGCGGCGGCGGCTGGCGTACGGCGGCTCGTGTACATCTCGGTGAGCAACGCGGCCCACGATTCTTCGACGGCCTACTTCCGCGCCAAGGCGGCCGCCGAGGACGCCGTCAGGGAGGCGACAGTTGGCGGGCCGATGACCTACGCGATCGTCCGTCCGACGTTGCTCTATGGCGACGCGGACATCCTGATCAACAACATGGCCTGGACCCTGCGTCGCCTGCCGGTGTTCGGCATCCCGGGCGATGGCAGCTACCGCGTACAGCCGGTCCTCGTCGATGACGTGGCCGACCTGTGTGTCTCGCTCGGCGCGCGTGACGGCCCGGTAGAGATGGACGCGGCTGGACCGGAGACGCTCACGTTCAGCGAGGTCGTTGGCATCGTCCGCGGCGCGGTCCGTAGCCGCTCGCTGGTCGTGCACATGCCGCCGACGGTAGTGCTTGCATCGACGCGAGTGATCGGGCTCGCATTGCGTGACGTCGTGCTGACGCGCGACGAGATCCGCGAGCTGATGGAGAGCCTGCTCGTGTCTGCGGGCCCGCCAACGACGCCCACCAGGTTCTCTGAGTGGGTTGCCGCGCACGCATCGACGATCGGGCGGCGTTATTCGTCCGAGTTGGGCCGCAACTTCCGCTTCGCCCGAGGCTAGGGCCAGCGACGGGAGTCTCTTGCCGCCCTTGAGTACATTCGCGTGATCAGGCCGGGAAACAAGCGTCGAGTGCGATCACGCGAAGGGACTCAGGAATGACGTGGGGTGCTCACGCGCGAGAGATGGCGGCGCGGCTCAGGCGGTGATGCCGGGGAGCACCTCGCGGCTGAACGCGTCGATCCATTCCTTCTGGTTGCGGCCCACGTTGTGCAGGTAGATCCGATCAAAGCCCAGATTGGCGAACTTCTGGATCTCGCGCCGGTGCGCCTCGAGGTCCGAGGAAATCAGCATCCTGCCCGCAAAGTCCTCGGGGCGAACGAGCTTGGCCATCTGCTCGAAATCGAGCGGTGAGCGAATGTCCTGCTTGGGGAACTTCATGCCGCCGTTGGGCCATTCGGTCATCGCGTTGGCCAGGGCCTCCTCGTCGGTCGGAGCCCAGGACATGTGGATCTGGATGATGCGCGGCATCGTCGACGGGTCCTTGCCAGCCTCGCGCGCGCCCTTGTCGAAGCGCTCGAAGATCCCTTCGATCTTGCCCTCCGGGGCGCCGACGGTGATCAGCCCGTCGCACAGTCGGCCGGTCTTCTCGGCCGTGATCGGGCCGGCGGTCGCGACGTAGATCGGCGGCGGCTCCGAGGGCATCGTCCACAGCCGCATCGTCTCCATCTTGTAGAACTCGCCGCTGTGCTTGACGTCCTTGCCGGTGAACAGCTTGCGCATGATCTCGATGGCTTCGAACATCCGCGCGATCCGCTCCGGTGCCTCGGGCCAATAGCCGGCAACGATGTGCTCGTTCAGCGCCTCGCCTGATCCCAGGCCCAGCCAGAATCGACCCGGGTACATGGCCTGCATCGTGGCGGCGGCCTGGGCGATGATCGCCGGGTGCTGGCGGAACGACGGGCACGTCACGCCTGGCCCGACGTCACCCTTCGTGCGTTCCGCCGCGGCGGTCATGAATGCCCACACGAACGCCGCCTGGCCCTGCGCGGGCACCCACGGCTGGACGTGGTCCGCGGCCATGACGCCTGAGAATCCCGCGGCTTCCGCCGCCGCGCAATACGACAGCAGCTCTGTCGGATGGAACTGCTCGAGCATCGCGGCGTAACCGATCTGTGGTTTGGCCATCAGCTCGGACCTCCCATCAGCGCGGGTCCCCATGGATGTGGACGCGAGTCGGACGGAGCACGAAGCTCAGCCTACGCTCCGTGCGGTAACGGATGATCTCGCGTTGTGCCACATCATGCGTGTCGTAGCGGTGAGCCATCTCGGCGATGTCGGCCTGGGCCTCCTCGCCTTCATAGGCGCGAGCCACCTCGCACTCGATCGTCACCGCGTCCTCACCCTCATACACCGCGAGGTTTGCCCGCGGGTCGCGGCGAATGTTGGCCGGCCATCGCCGACCCTGGCGCGAATTCACGACGATCTCGTCGCCGTGCAGCAGGAACCAGATAACGATCTGGTGCGGACTCCCGTCCGCGTTGATGGTCGCGATCGTTGTGTAGCGCGGGATCGATGTCAGGAACGAGCGGACCTGACCGGACATTGAGGCAGTGGCTGGCTCGGTGGTCAATGGGATCTCCGGCTCGGGCTCGACCGCCAAACCTCACCTCGACGCTGATCTGAGAGCGATGGTACGACCGGCCGATGAACGAAAAGGAGCGGCCGTCCTTCGACACCCGCCCCGAGAGATTCCCCATCGGCGGAGGACTATGGCGCGGGCTTGTTCAGATCGCTGATCTTGACCAGGCCATGCTCGTCGGCCAGCGCTCGGGTGACCACGATCGCGTTCTGGTCGGCCGCCTCGGCCGGCTCGAGTGCAGTGAGGCCGCGAGGCTCTAGCGCCGCGCGCAGCAGGTTGGTGGTCTCAACCGGATCGGCAGTTGCCTCGCCGGCTCCACCGTTGGCGTACTCGAGTGCGCTTGCCGCGTACTCGGGCAGGATGTCGATGTCTCCCGACTCGAGCGCCGGGAACACGAGCTCGCGTGTGCCCGACGCGTCCTGGCGACCAACCGTGAAGTCGGCCGCTTCGAGAATCTGCGCGTACAGCTCGGACAGGATGTCCTGCTCGTAGAAGTTGGTCTTGCCTACGGTGATCGCCGGCGCATCCGTTCCGGCACCCGGCTCAGCCTGATCGAGCAGGCCCTCGGACCCGAGCCAGCCCGCAGCTATATCGGCAGGGTCGGTGTGGTCCTCGGTCGACTGCCGGTTGAGCTCGACCAGCGCCTCCTGGCTGAGGTTCGCCGATATGGCGTTGAGCAGCTGCGCGACGACCGGGAAGTCGGCAATCAGCTGGGCATTGACGACCGGCACGAGGTTGTCGGCGCGCTGGAGGCCGGCGTCATCCTCCAGGATCACGAAGTCGCGCGCCACGATCGTCGGGTCGGAGGTGAACAGGAGCGCTACCTGGACCTCGTCGTTGGCAAGGGCTTCGACGGTGATCGGACCGCCGGTGTCGAGCGGCCTGAACTCCTTGAAATGCAGGCTGTATGTCCCTTCCAGGCCCAGCAGGCAGAAAGGACGCTCGGGGCATTCCGGCGGGCCGCCGAAGACGAGCGTGCTCGCCAGCGTCACGGCCGATGGCGCCGGCGTTGGCGCCGCGCTCGGCACACCAGCGGTCGGTGATGGTGACTGGCTACCGGCACCCGGGCTGCACGCACTCACGACGAGCACCATCAGCACCGCCCCGCCGGCAACCCTGCGGAATCTCCGCATGGGTCCTCCTTTTGGACAATGACACGCCCCAACACAACTCCTAGGTGTTGAGCACGGCAGGGCCAGAATAGCAGTGCTTCGCGCAACCAGATCTAACCCCGACTAAGGGTTACTAAATCTTTACCTCCCATGGATCACGTGGCCGGGCGAAGGGCAGCGTGCTCGGCGTCGTCGAGGGACGGATGGCCCTGTCGGAGAGCCGCCGCTCGACCACTCCGAGCAGCCAATCGGCGCTCAGCGCGAAAGCAGCCACGAGCACGGCGCCGACGATCAGACGGGGTGCCTCCTGCAATGCGATGCCATCGATGATGTAGCGGCCGAGCCCCCCGCTCGCGACCAGGGCGCCGAGCGTGGCGGTTGCGATGACCTGGACCGCGGCCGTGCGCAGCCCGGCGAAGATGGCCGGCAGAGCCAGCGGCAGCTCGACCCGCAGCAGGACCTGGCGGCCGCTCATTCCGAGCCCGCGCGCTGCCTCGCGTACATCGCGATCGACCTCGCCGATGCCGACGTAGGTGTTAACCAGGATCGGCGGGATGCTCAACAGCACGAGTGGCACGAAGGTTGGCCAGAAGCCCAGGCCAAGCCCGGCACGCAGGATGAAGGGCAGGAAGATGACCAGCAAAGCCAGCGTCGGCATGGCCCGGCCGATGTTGGCGATGGTCACGGCGACCAATGTCAGCCGCCCGGTATGACCTATGTATGCTCCCAGGGGGAGGGCCAGGGCGAGCGCAAAGAGGACACTCGTCCCCGACAGCTGGAGATGCTCTAGAAGCCGGATTGGAATCGCGTCGGCTCCCGACCAGCGCGCGGGATCGGAGAGCCACTCGAACAGTTCGTTCATGCGTCGGTCCGGACCGGACGCGCCAGATCCGACGCCTGCGGCGACCGCATTGATGCCCATGGCGTGAGCAGCCGCTGGAGCTGGACCAGGAGTACGTCGAATACCAGTGCAAGCGCGAGCGACAAGAACGCGCCGACGTACGTCGGTGTCGCGAAGAACGATCTCAGGCCGGACAGGATGAGCTGGCCGAGGCCACCCTGACCGATCACTGCTGCAACGGTGACCAGCCCGACCGTGCTCACGGTGGCGACTCGGACGCCGGCGATGATCAGCGGTAGCGCGAGCGGCAGCTCGACGCGCGTCAGCCGCTGCCAGGTGCTGTAGCCAAGCGCGTCGGCGGCCTCGCGCACCTCGTCGGGAACGCTCGCGAGGCCGGCCACGATGTTGCGCAGCAGGATGAGCAGGGTGTAGCTGACGAGGGCAATCTCGGCCGTCACGATGCTGCCGAATCCTGTGATCGGGGTCAGAACAGCGAAGAGCGCGATGCTCGGGATGGTGTAGAGCGTGGCCGCCGCGCCGCTGATCGGCCCGTACAAGCGTCTGTTGCGATAGACGAGCAAAGCCAGCACGAAGCTGATCAGCAGCCCGATGCCGACTGCGATGAGGGTCAACCCGATGTGCTGTACGAGGCGGGCGAAGATCAGATCGCTGTTGTCGGCGATCCAATCCCACTCGATGAGCGGGTCGCCTTCACGCATGAGCTGCCTGCGGCGAGCTCCGAGGGTCGCGCAGCTCCTCGGCTATCTGATCAACGGTGACGAGGCCCACGGCGCGCTCGTTCTCATCGACGACGATGCCTGCCATCACGTCCGCCCCGAGCATCTGCGACAGGGCGTCCTTGAGGGTCGTGCGCCTGGTCAGCAACGGCGACTGGGACACAACGAGCTCCTCCGTCAGCGTCCCGTTCTGGGGCAGGCGCTGGCGATCAAGCCAGCCGAGTGGTCGGTCGTTCTCATCAACGAGCAACAGGTAGGGAAACGGGTCGGCGCCGATGCGCGCCCAGGCTGTCGCGGCGTCGTCACCTGGCTTCGCCGTGGCTACAGGCAGCAAGTCGATGTCGCTGACCCTGCGCAGGGAGAGGCGCTTAAGCCCGCGGTCTGCGCCCACGAATCGGGCCACGAAGTCCGATGCGGGGTTGGCCAGTATCTCCGCCGGCGGCCCGAACTGGGCCAGCACACCGCCCGCCTTCAGCACCGCGACAAGGTCCCCCATCTTGATCGCCTCGTCGATGTCGTGGGTCACGAACACGATGGTTTTGGCCGGTCTCTCCTGGAGGCGCAGCAGCTCGTTCTGGAGGCGCTCCCGGACGATCGGGTCGACCGCACCGAACGGCTCATCCATCAGCAACAGTGGGGGGTCGGCGGCGAGTGCCCGGGCCACTCCGATGCGTTGGCGCTCGCCGCCCGAGAGCTGCGCCGGGTAGCGATCGCGATATCTGGACACGTCGAGACCAACGAGCGAGATCAGCTCGTCGGTGCGCTGGCGGACGCGCGGCTTTTCCCAGCCCAGCAGCCGAGGTACGACCGCGATGTTGTCCGCGACCGTCAGGTGCGGCAGCAGGCCGACCTGCTGGATGACATAGCCGATGCCGCGGCGGAGCTCGATCGGGTCCTGGTTCTTGACTTCACGGCCACCTATGAGGATCTCGCCCGACGTGGGCTCGATCAGCCGGTTGACCATCTTCAGGCTGGTCGTCTTGCCGCAGCCAGATGGGCCGACGAGCACGCAGATCTTGCCCGCTGGCACCTTGAGGCTGAGCGCGTCTACGACGGTCGTCTGGCCGTACCGCTTGGTGACGCTGCGGAACTCGAGATCGACCGCGTTCACCTGCCCAGGCCGCGCTTCTGAAGTCACTTTGCGACCGTATACGCTTCGCCGATGGCCGCCAACTCACCCGGCGAAGGTGCCGCGAAGGAAGCCGCCGCGACGGTCGGAGAGAGCGCGATCATCGTTCCCGTCCAAGTGCCGGTGGCGGTGAATCGCCTGCGCGATCGCATGGACCCCTCGGCCGTTCAGGGCGTGCCCGCGCACGTGACGTTGATCTACCCATTCATGTCCGTTGACCAGCTCACGGACGACGTGCGCCGCCGCCTGGAACAGATCGTCGCGACGGAGGCTGCCTTCCCGTTCACGCTCACGTCGGTGCGCCGCTGGCCCAACGTCGTCTACATCGCGCCGGAGCCCGCCGATCCCTTTCGCCGCCTCACCGTCGCTCTGGCCGAGGCCTTCCCCGACTACCCGCCGTACGAGGGCGTCCACGAGGACGTCGTGCCCCACCTGACGATTGCCCAAGATGTGCCCGAGGACTACTACGCCGCCGCCCAACACGCTCTGCCGGGCATGCTGCCGATCCGCGACGTGGCACGCGAGGCGTGGCTGATAGGCCACACGCCCGATCAGCCCTGGCACACGCTGTGGCGCCTCCCGCTGAGGAAGAATCGTTCCGCAGACTCAGGTCGCTAGCGGGGCTTAGACTCCGTCCCGATGCCCCAGATCCACCTCCGCGCCGAACCGGGCGACTACGCGCCGCTGGTCCTCCTGCCCGGCGACCCGAACCGCGCAACGCTGGTTGCGGGCATGTTCGACGGCGGACTCGACGGCGCGCGCCTCGTCAACGACCACCGCTTGCTGTTGGGCTACACCGGCACCTACAAGGGCAGGCCGGTCAGCGTCCAGACGAGCGGAATCGGCACCCCGTCGCTGTCGATCGTGGTCGAGGAGCTGCTGCGACTTGGCGCCAAACGTCTGATCCGCATCGGCACGTGTGGCGGCATCGGGCGCGGGCTGCGTACAGGCGACCTGGTCATCGCCACGGCCGCCGCACCTATTGATGGATCGACGCGAACCTACCTGCACGGCGACCCATTCGCTCCGGCCGCCGACTTCCAGCTGACCCGCGCCCTGGTTGACGCGGCACAGGCGAGGGGCGCAAAGGCCGCCATCGGCACCGTCGCGTCGGTCGATGTGTTCTACAATCCCGATGACGATTACGTGACCAAGTGGAAGTCGCGCGGCGTGCTCGCCTTCGAGATGGAGGCCGCGGCGCTCTTCTACCTCGCGGCGCGCGCTCAGGGGAGCGGCGAAGACGTCCGCGCGGCGTGCATCCTCACGGTCAGCGACACGCTCGGCGAGACCGAGGCCGGGGACGTCGAGACGAGCGAGGAGACCTACATGGACCTCGGCGATCTCGAGGCCGCGACGATGCGCATGATCGAGATCGCACTCGAGGCCGGCGCGACCGTCTAGTGACTTCCACGGCCATCCGGTGATCCCCATCGGCGTCAACCTGACCACGATCGGGGTCTCCTCCGCGTGGTGGCGCGAGTCAGCACGGGAGGTCGAGAAGGCAGGCTTCAGCGGCGTCTGGTCGTGGGACCACTTCGTCAGCCGCGGCAAGAAGACCGACCCCGTGCTGGAGTGCTGGACAACTCTGGCCATGGCCGCGGCGGCCACGTCTCGGCTCAAGGTCGGCTCGTTCATCACCAACGTCATGAACCGCCATCCCGCGGTCCTCGCGCGCATGCTGGCGACGATCTGGGACCAGTCGGGCGGTCGGGTCGAGCTCGGCATCGGCGTCGGTGGCTACGCGCCGGAGATGGAGTCGTATGGCATCTCGTTTCCTGAACCTCCGGAGCGCGTTGCGGTGCTCGAGGAGGCAGTGGCCGTCTTGCGGCTGCTGTGGGCCGGGGGGCCGGCCAATTACGACGGCAAGTACCTGCACCTGAAGGAGGCCTGGGCACACCCGGCGCCCGAGCCGCCGCCGCGCATCATCGTCGGTGGTGAGAAGCCCGGCGGGGCGCGCCTCGCCGCGCGGGTAGGGGACGGCTGGACGACCAATGCGCCCGACTACGAGCGCCTGCTGCCGATCCATCTCGCCGAGCTTTCTGCGCACGGCCGATCGCGCGCGCAGGTGGTCCACCTGATAGCAGTCACCCTTTCGCGCGACGAACCGCTGGATCGGCAGCCGCTGATCGCGGACATGGCCGGCTTTGCGGCCGAGTGGAAGGAGAAGGGCGCCGACGAGCTCATCGTCAACTGGGTACGGCCGGCCGAGTTGCCGGCGCTGCTCGACGCCGCCGAGCGCGCAGGCCTGGCCGCCAGCGTCACGCGCGGCTGACTCACAGCGCATGTTTCGCCGCTCCGAGCCCATTCCCGCCACAGAACCAGACACGCCTGGCGGCGTCGTCCGGCTCGACCAGCCGCACGACACCTGCTTCCGCTGCGGCCGTCCGACGCCTCTGGGCGTGTCCCTGTGCGATCGCGACAATCCGGCGCGGATCAAGGGCCCGAGCTCGACCCAGGTCCATGGGACCGTGCTGGTCGGCGTGCTGGGCGGGTTCATCGCGCTCGCGGTCATCCTGCGATTGATCACCGCGGGAGTCGGACCGTTCAACGCCTCTGTCGCCGGGGTTGCGACGCGCGCCGACGGTGGCCTCGACATCCTCGTTACGGTCGCCAACGCGGGTAGCCGCGCCTCGGGAGCGAGCTGCCGAGTGTCTGTCGGCGGCGCGCCCGACTACCGCGATTACGTGTTCTTCACCGCGCCCATTCCGCCCGGCGAGACGCGCCAGTTCACCCGCTCGCTCGAGCCCGCGGCCGACGGCCAGCCACTGTCAGACTCGACGGTGGTCGTCCGCTGTAACTAGTCGGCCGCGCGCGGTACCTCTGGCTGCGCCCCGGGTGACGCGCCAGCCTGTGCCGCATTCGCACCGGAGAGCGCCTGGCGGTTGCTGATCCCGATGGCGTTCGTCGCGGCGCCGACCATCAGCAGAACGAAGTTGCCGAGCATCGCCAGATGGAACGCTTCCGTGGACGCCTCGCGCGCAGCGACGACCTGTTCCGGTGGGACCGTGGCGGCGGGCGCGTTCAGCGGCGGAAGTGCCTCGCGAACCTGTGGGGAATTGACATCGAGGCTCGGCACGCGCGCGGCGAGTGCTGCATAAAACGAGGCCGTCACGATCACGAATATGAGCGCTCCGGCCAGCTGTGGCCCGACGCGCGAGATCGCGTTGTTGATCGCCGACGCCACGCCCGCCTGTCTGGAGGGCACGGACCGCATCAGTGCCGTGGTGAGCGGCGCGACCATCATCGCGAGGCCCAGGCCGGTGGCCAGCGACACCGGCAGAAAGTCCACCAGGTAGCTCGTGGGAGGAAGGTAGCTAGCGGGATCGCCCAGTCGAAGCTGCCATGGCTGGCTGTCGGCGGGGATCCTCGCCAGCCACAGCGCACCCGCAGCCATGATGGCCGGCCCAACGGTCATGAACACCTTGGGGCCGTAACGACCGGCCATGCTCCCGAACTTGGTTGACAGAAAGATCAAGAACAACGGCCCGGGGATCGATCCGAGGCCCACCGCGGGAGCTGAGTACCCGAGCGCTCCCTGCATGAATATCGGCTGGAACAGCAGACCGACGTACAGCGCGCCGTAGATCAGCAGGGTCGACACATTCGTGACCGTGAAGTTCCGTGAGCGGAACATGCCCAGCGGGATCAGTGGATTCCGAGCGCGGGCGAAGTAGAACGGCATCACCAATGTGGTGAGCGCCCCCAGGCCGATGGAGATGAAAGCGACGGGGTCCTGCCACTGGCGCTGTTGGCCGTAGATCGCGCCGAAAGCCAGGCCGCCGACCGCGACGGCCACCAGTGCCGCGCCGAGCCAATCGAACCTGCCGCTGGCGTGCTCGTCGCGACTCTCCTTGACGTACCGCAGGGACGCCCAGATGGCGACCAGGATGAAGGGGACGTTGAGCAGGAAGATCGCTCGCCAGCTGACCTCGTCGACCAGCAGCCCGCCGACGAACGGGCCGAGGATGGGTGCGACGCCGGACGCCCCGGCCCAAACGCCAAACGCGCGGCCCTGCTCCTCGCCCTCGAAGGTGGCCGTCAGGATGGCCAATGACCCGGGCACAAGGATCGCCCCCGCGGCGCCCTGGAGGAGACGCGCGACGATCAGGATCTCGATGTTGGGCGCGAGGCCGCACAGCAAGGACGTCACGCCGAAGCCGACGAGACCGATGACGAACAACCGCCGCCGACCGAAGTAGTCCGACAGCGCACCCGCCAGCACAAGGAACGCGCTGAGGGTCAGCAGATAGCCGTACTGGATGTAGTTCTGCCCCTCGAGGACATCGACGAAGAGCCGCGGCTCCCTGCCGATCGCCGGCAGAGCAACCGATACGACCGCGGAGTCCAGAAAGACGATGCTCGAGCCCAGGACCGCCACAATCAGCGTCCATCGCTTACCGGTGCTCACTCCCTGACGAGCACCTCTACGCAACGCGCAGGGCTGTGGCGAAGGCTGGCCGTCACGCGGGTCATCCTACAATCCGCGAGTGGCACGACACCTGACCGCGCCAGCCACGGGCGGGCGACCCGAGATGTCACGGTCGAAACGCCACGACTCCGAGCTGTCGATCGCCGTCGACGCGGCCCGACGTGCCGGGCGGCTCCAGATGGAGCGCTACGAGCGCCTCGAACGAATCGTGCACAAGGCCGAGCATGACGTCGTCACCGAGGTCGACGAGATGTCCGAGCAGCTGATCATCTCGACGATTCGCGAGGCCTTCCCGCACGACGCTTTCCTCGCGGAGGAGTCGGGCCAGATCGAAGCGGTCCCGCCGGTGGGTGAGTCGGCTGGTGAGCCATCCGATCAGCGCGTGTGGATCATCGACCCGCTGGACGGCACGGTTAACTACGCCAACGGCATCCCGATCTTCTGCGTGAGCATCGGGCTCGCGATCGCCGGACGGCCGGCGCTCGGCGTCATCTACGACCCGGTCCGTGACGAGCTGTTCACCGCGCAGGCTGGGCTGGGCGCTCGCCTCGACGGCGAGCCGATCCGCCACCCGGCAAAGGCCAACCTGTCCGACTGCGTGGTGTCGCTGTCCCTGCCGCGCGGTGGCTGGGCGGAGCGCGAGCGGCGGGTCCGTCGAAAGATTCGCGTCTCACGTGTAATGGGCAGCGCGGCGTTGGCCCTGGCCTACGTCGGCAACGGGCGATTCGACGCGTTCGTGCAGGCCGGCGGCCTGTCGCTGTGGGATATCTGCGCGGCGGGCCTCATTGCGGTCGAGGGCGGAGCCACCGTGACGACGCTCGAAGGCAAGCCGTGGTTCGATATGTCGCGGCCCAGCAAGTCAATCGGCGTGCTCGCGGCCGCGCCCGCTCACCATCGGACACTCACGGAGTTGCTCAAGTGACCAGCATTCCCGTCGCCAGGCTCAATCACGCTGTGCTCTACGTGCGCGACCTCGATCGATCAGTCGAGTTCTATCGCAGTGTGTTCGGGTTCGAGGAGATTTCGCGCATCCGCAATTTCGCTGCCTTCATGCGCGCCGCGGGGACGGACAACCACCACGACCTGGGGCTCTTCGCCGTGGGACCGGACGCTCCGCGGCCGCCGCGGGGCTCCACTGGGCTTTACCACCTTGCCTGGGAGGTGCCGCGGATCGAGGACCTCGCCACCGCCGCTCGCGTGCTGGCCGAGGCCGGCGCCATGGGTGGCGCCAGCGACCACGGCGTCAGCAAGTCCCTGTACGGCGCGGATCCGGACGGAAACGAGTTCGAGATCATGTGGCGCGTGCCGCGCGAACAATGGGGAGAGATGGAGTCAGAGGCCGTGGTGGCGCCGCTCGACATCGAGGAAGAGGTCCGCCGCCACGGAAGCCCCCAGGACGCCGTCGCCGAGTCGCGCGGCGAGTGACTCTTCCGCGCATCTCCGGCTGGCTGCCGTACGACAGGGTCCACGGTCAGCACAACAGCGTCAGCGGCACGATCTTCGTCTGGCCATCGCTGAACAGCCCCGCGCCGAGCCGATCGCGCGAGATCGCGGTCTACGTTCCGCCGTCCCTGGCGTCGGGTGAGGGCACCGGCCGGCACTTCCCGGTCATCTACTTCCACGACGGCCAGAACATGTTCGACGAGAAGACGTCGTACGGCGGGGAGTGGCACGCCGACGAGACGCTCGAGAAGCTGGCGCGCGAAGAGATCGAAGCCATCGCGGTCGCGGTCCCGAACGCCGGCGGTGACAGGATCGACGAGTACAGCCCGTGGCGCGGCAAGACCGCTTACGGCCTGCGCAAGGCCCGTGGCAGAGGCGGGGTTTACCTCGAGTGGCTGGTCGACGCCGTCAAGCCGCTGGTCGATCGGTCGTTTCCCACGCGCACTGATCGAGACGGGACGGGGACCATGGGCTCGTCCCTGGGCGGGCTGATCAGCCTTTACGCGGTCGCCAAATACCCGCACGTCTTTGGGTTCGTGGGCGCGATGAGCCCGTCGCTTCGCTGGCACGATTACAAGATCGAGGACCTGTTCGTGGACTGGGCGCCGCCGCGGCCGCGGATCCACCTCGACATGGGCGGACGGGAGTTCAAGGGACTGACCACGGACGCGCGGCGCATGCGTGACGTCCTGCTCGCCAGTGGCTGGGTGACGGGCCGCGATCTCCAGTACGTGGAGGATCGCTATGGACGCCATCACGAGGAGTCGTGGTCGCGCCGGCTGCCGGACGCGCTGCGCTTCCTGCTGGCCGAGGCGGCCGTCCTTCAGGCCGATTAGGCGCTCGAGTGTTCACGACACTGACATAACTGGGGCAAGAACGGCTTAAGCCCGAGCTCGCCCGCCGATTTCGGGGCATTCCACGCTCGGCCACGCTTCGGTGAGCTGCCCTCCGCGAGGATCTATGACGCCTTAGGCGCCGATTACGGCCGAAATGTCAGCCACGCGAACACTCGAAGGGGTAAGCCTCAGTCGGCCCAGCGTGGGACGCGGTCGACCAGGCTGGTGGCCCCGAGGCGCTCGGCCATCGCGCTGAAGTCCCTGCGGTGGCCGCCGCGCCAGCGGAGATCATCGAGCGTCTCCGGCAGCGGCACGTCCGTCACGAGCGTTGCGAGCTCGCGGAACAGGAATGCCTCGTCACGGTGTTCGCGCAAGGAAGCAGCCAGCGTGGCGCCACCGCGCACTGACACATCCCATGCAGAGACGCGCTCGGGAATGTCCTCGAGATGTACGTAGCGAGTCAGGACCGCCCCCGCCGACACTTTGCCCCAGCCCGGGATGCCGGGATAGCCATCCGACGAATCTCCAACCAGCGCCAGGAAGTCGGGGATGCTCTCGGGCGATACTCCGAAGCGGGCGCGGACGCCATCGGCGTCGATGAGCTTCTGTTGACGCCGGTCGTACATCACGACCCTGCCGTCCTCGCGGACGCATTGGCCCATGTCCTTGTCGGGTGTCATGATCACCACCCGCTCGACCGATGGATCGTCCGCCCAGCGCGCCGCGGCGGTCCCAAGCGCGTCGTCGGCTTCCCACTCGATCATCGGCCAGACGACGACACCAAGCGCCCGCAACGCCTCCTCGGCCAGCGTGAACTGTGCCTTGAGCTCCGGCGCCACTCCCGCGCCCGTCTTGTATCCCGGCCATCGGGCGTTGCGCCACGACTCGATGACGTGATCAGACGCGCAGCCGAGATGGGTTACGCCGTCGTCGCGCAACAGGTAGAGGACGTTTTCGAGCACGCCGATCGTGGCGCCCACCGGTTGCCCAGTGGGATCGAGACGCTGCGGTCTGGGCGCGAAGTGAGCCCGAAAGAGCTCGTAAGTGGCGTCGAGTAAGTGGACCTGCAACGTGACGATCAGGAAGCCGTGCGGCGCGACGTGGACGAGCCAGAGGCAGGCTTGCCCTTGGCCGCCCGCGCCGGCTTGGCCTTGGCCGCCATCGCCGGCTTTCGGGACGGAGCTTCGGTCACGGGAAGCGACTCGCCTGGGTCATCAAGGTCGGCGGCGACGAGCGCCGCGCCGATGATCCCGGCCGTGTTCAGGAATTGGGCGGGCACGATCGGCGCACGTGCCACCAGCCACTCTCGGTACCGGTCGATCACCTTGCTGACGCCGCCGCCCAGGATGATCAGATCAGGCCAGAGGTAGGACTCGCATCGCGCAAGGAAGACGTTGAACTCCATCGCCCATGCCTTCCACCGCAATCGCCGTCTTTCGCGGGCCACGCCACTCAGCTGTTTCTCGGCATCCTTGCCCTTGAGCTCGATGTGGCCGAGCTCGGTGTTGGGCACGAGGCGCCCGTCGACCAGCAGGCCGCTGCCAATACCCGTCCCGATCGTCAGCAGTAGCACCGTGCCTTCGACGCCGCGGCCGGCACCCATGCGCGCCTCGGCCACGGCCGCCGCGTCCGCGTCGTTGACCGCCACCACAGGCCGGCCGAGTGCGGCGCTGAACAGATCGGCCGCGGATGTGCCGATCCAACTCTTATGGATGTTCGCCGCGGTCAACACCACCCCGCGTTTGATGACCCCGGGCAGACCGGCTCCCACCGGCAAATCGGCCGGCAAGTGCGACTCGGCCGCAATGGCATCAACGACCTCGCGCACCGTGGCGGCGACTGCCTCCGGCGTGGACGGCTTGGGAGTTGCGATCCGTACCCGACGCGAAACCAGGGCGCCTGTGCGCAGGTCAACCAGGGCTGCCTTTACACCGGTGCCACCGATGTCGATGCCGAGACCGACCTCAGACCGCGACCTGCCTTCTGCCTTTGGTGCCACGGCCGAAGCATAAGACCGCAATTCCGGGTCACGGCACGGCCAGAACGTAAGATGACCGCGCACATGTTCGATCAGTTCGGCGACTTCAAACGCCAGCTGCCCGATCGCGACCAGGACGAAACCTCCGACTGGGTCAGGTCACTCGACTCGGTCGTAGAGGAGGAGGGGCGCGCGCGGGCACAGTTCATCCTGTACCGCGTCCTGAAGCGCGCGCGGCAGCACAACCTCGGCCTGCCGCCGCTGACCTCGACCCGCTACATCAACACCATCTCTCCCGAGCAGGAGCCCGATTTCCCGGGCGACGAGGCGATGGAGCTGCGCATCCGGCGGATGATCCGCTGGAACGCCGTGGCGATGGTCATCCGCGCCAATAGTCGGGCGCCGGGAATAGGTGGCCACCTCGCCACCTACGCGAGTGCCGCGACTCTGTACGAGGTCGGTTTCAACC
>CAYZEJ010000009.1:0-35857 GCA_964477545.1 uncultured Anaerolineaceae bacterium
CGAACTTCTCGACGGCGCGGATCAGGCCGATGTTGCCCTCCTGGATCAGGTCCAGGAACGACATGCCACGGCCGATGTACTTCTTGGCAATCGACACCACCAACCGCAGGTTGGCGGACGTCAGCTGCTCCCTCCCCTCGCGGCCGATGCGCACGAGCACACCACGCCGATCGCGTGGCTTGAGCGACAGATCCTGCTCGAGGGTCCAGCCCATCTCGGTGATGAGCTCAGGGTCGTGTCCGCCGAGGATCCAGCGGCGCAGCGCTTCGTGCGCTACCTCGCGCGTCCAGTCATAGAGCGCCCGCAAAGCCGGGTTGTCATGCGCCTCGGCATCACCGGAATGAACCGCGCGGAACGCGAAGTCCACCAGGTTCGTGAAGCTCTCGGCATTGGGCGCGTCGTTGTAGGCGCTGACCATCGCCCGCGCCTCCTTGATGGTCGCCTTCGTCTGGTCCGACTCGACCGTCTTCGCAGCCTTGACGAAATGGAAATCGATCGTGTGCTGGAGCAGCCCGTCCTTCTCGGCAGCGGCGAAGGCGCCGCGCACGATGCGATCGGTCTCGTCCTTGTACGGCAGCCGATGCTGTGGATGCTTCGCGCGCGACTTGGCCTCGGTCTCATTCTTGGTCCACTCCCACAGAGACAGAACGGCCTTCTCCGGCTCGTCGATCATCTGCTCGCCGAGCTCGATGGCCTTGGCCAGCACGACCTCTTCTTCGGCGTTAAGGAGAGGCACCTTGCCGATCTCCTTGAGGTACATCCGAACGGGGTCGTCGATGCCGATCATGTCGGCCGCGATCGCGTCCAGCTCCTCGGCTGTTGGCTCCTCGGCCACTTCCGGGTCGAGCTTCACGGGCGGCTCCTCCCACGGAGTCTTGTCGGCGTCGTCGATCGCGACGTCGACGCCCAGCTCGGCCGCGGCGGACAGTCCCGGCGTGGGCTCGTCGAGCTCGTCTTTGGTATCGAGCATCCCGTCGTCGTCACGACGGCGCTTGCCACGCTCGAGAACGCTGGCTACGAGTTGCTTGTCACCTACATCCATGTCTGCTGTGCCCTCCTAGGGTGTTGCGGCCGTGGCGGCCGGTGTCTTGTTTCTGCGTTGGTTGAGAACGGTGTTGGTTTCGCGCCTCCGATCGAGATCGAGGCGTTGTGTTTGTAGTTCGAGCACTTCGCGGCGCAGTCGTTCGGCTGCCTCGGCATTTGCCTCGGCCTCGGCCTCGGAAAGCTCTGCACGGACGAATTCGAGCCGCTCGGTGATGCGATTGCGCTCGAGTCCGAGCAGGCTCTGCTCGACCGATTGGCGCAGCGCGCCATCGTCGTCCGGCAGTGGGTCGGTTCGCGCGAAGAGGGTCCGCGCCACGGCCGCCAGGGTCGGATCGAGCGATTCGACGAACGCGGCGCGGTCGAAACCGGCCGTGGGGTTCGCGTCGATGCGCCGCCACAGCTCTCGCGCCGGCGTCGTTACGAATAGCTCGGCCGACAGCCGACCGGCGAGATCGTCGCGTACGTACGGGCGCACGAGCAGGACGCGCAGCAGCGCCGACTCGACCGGCTCCAGCGTTCGCGCGACTGCCTCCGGATCGAGCGCATCCGGGCTGGACAGCACGGCTTCCAGGTTGATCTTGGCGCCGACGTGTGTTTCGGACGGCCGACCTACCACCCGGTCAATCTGCTCGGGCCGGCGCAGCTCCTCCAGCAGCACCCGCTCCTCGACGCCACTGCGTCGGGCCAGTAGCTGCATGTACCCATCTCTCTGCGTGGGGTTGGTCACGCGACGGATCGTCGGCATGACGGCGGCGACGAGCTTCTCCCGGCCGGCGAGCGTGCGCGGGTCGTGCCGCTTGGCGAAGGTGTCGATCAGGTATTCGACGATGGGCTGCGGCTCCGCGGTGGCCTTCCGCCATCCCTCGGGGTCGCGGTGCATCACCTCGTCCGGATCCCTGCCGTCGGGCAACCGGACCACACCGACGTCGGTCAGCCGGCCCTTGTGGGCGCTGCGCTCGATCTCGCCGACGAGCGCGGACAGCTCTGTTGCACCGAACGTGGCCGCGCCCTGCCCGGCGGCGTCGACGTCGTACGCAAGCGCGATGCGAGGCGCGTAACGCGTCACGAGCTCTATCTGGGCAGCGGTGAGCGCCGTGCCAAGCGTGCCGACGACATTTTCGAAGCCCTGCTGATGGGCCATCAACGTGTCGGTGTTGCCCTCAACCAGCACCGCCACGCCCGCTTTGCGCATGGCCGACTTGGCGCGGTCGACCAGGTACAGCGTGCGGCTCTTATCGAAGAGCAGCGTCGCCGGCGAGTTGAGGTACTTCGGACCGGCGTCGCGCGTGGTGTCGCCGCCCTCCGATGCCGCGCCCACAATCCGTCCGCCGAGGCCCGTGGCGTTGCCCGAGGCGTCACGGATCGGAAATATGATCCGGCCGCGGAAACGGTCGTAGACGCCACGCCGACCCTGACGCTTCGAAACCAGGCCAGCGGCCTCCAGCTCCTGCTCGGTGAAGCCGCGCTTGTCGATCAGTGCTCGGCTGAGCGTCTCCCAGGCGTCCACTGCGTAGCCGATCTGGTGCGCAGCGAGAGTCTCGTGCGTGAACCCGCGGCCGCGCATGTATTCGAGCGCCGGCTGGCCGTGGCGACTCTCGGTCAGGATGCGGTGGTAGAAGGCGATTGCCGCGTCGAGCGCGTCACGCAGTCGCTTGCGCCGCGCGTCCTCTCGACTCGACTTCTCGGAGATCTCGACACCCGCGCGACCGGCAAGGCGCCGGAGCGCCTCCGGGAAGTCGATCGTGTCGCGCTCCATCACGAAGTTGAAAAGGTCTCCGCCGCGCCCGCAGCCGAAACACTTCCAAGTCTCGCGGGCAGGCGTGACCGTGAAGGAAGGCGTCTTCTCGCCATGGAACGGGCACAGGCCCTTGAACGAGGCGCCGGCCTTGCGCAGCTGGACGGTCTCGCTGATGAGATCGACGAGGTTGATCTTCTGTTTGATCTCAGCGGCTACGCCGACGGACGTGGTGGACCTCCAGGTTTGTAGTTACCGTCTATTTCGATGGAACGCGGCACGGCGGCCGCTCGTGTCGTCTGACGACAATCGCCCGCCTGCGACCTGCCGGACACACGTATGGCCTTGTCAACTCTTGACAAGGCTCACTGCCGTAATTCTACCCCTTGACAAACCCCTTGACAAGACCGGGGACCGACCGTTTGTCAATACCCACCGGGAGTATTGACAGCGCCTGCCCGTCTCGGGGGGCGGTCGGGGCTCTTTTTGAAACGGCCGTTTTACTCTGGCAAGGGTCGCAGCCTCCGTCCGGGAAAGAACATCGCGTCACCGTTACTCTCTGTCGCGCCGCCGGACGAACATTCTCTAGAGGAGTAACGGTCATACCAGCACGATCCCCCGGCCGGCTTTCGGCTAACTAGCGCCACGTGTATCCCTGGACGCTGACGCCCGACCAGCAGGCCTTGCTGGATTGGGCACGTGAATTCGCGCGCGCTGAAATCGAGCCCTACGTCGAGGACGCCGACCGTGATGGGAGGCTTCCAGCGCACGTCCTTGGGCGCTTCCATGAATCGGGCACGACCAGGCGGTTCCTGACCGGCGCCGCGGGCGACGACTTCGTCACCAGCGCCTGCCTGCTGGCCGAGGAGCTCAGCTATGCCTGCGCGTCGTTCGCAAGCCACCTGATGCTGCCCGTCTTTTTCAATCGGGTCGCCCTTGCCTATCTTCCGCCGGCGGAGCGTGAACAATTTCTTCAGCGCTGCCTGAGCGAGGCTGTGATCACGTCCTTTGCGGCCTCGGAGGCGGCCGCTGGCAGTGACCTGCTCGCACTGAGGACAACGGCGACCAGGACGAGCAATGGCTACGTTCTGCGCGGTCGCAAGGAGTACAGCTCGAACCTCCGGGCCGCCCAATACGTGATCGTGGTGGCCCGCACGGGACCCGAGGGGACGCGCGCAACCGACACGATGAGCTGGTTCCTCGTCCCGACCGACGCACCTGGCGTCGTCATCGGCAAACGGTGGCCGACATTTGGCCTGCGTGCACTGGACGTCTCGCCGCTGGAGCTCAACGACGTGGAGGTCCCCGCGTCATTCATGCTCGGCGAAGAGGGGCGTGGGCTACCGATGATGGCCAGTAGCTTGTCTATGTCACGGATCGGCATCGCCGCTCTGGGGGTCGGAGTCGCTCGACGAGCGCGCGACACAGTCTTCGATCACGGGCGGCAGCGGCGGATCTACGGGGACAAGCTCAACCGCATGCAGGACTACCGGTTGCGGATCGCAGGGATGGAACGGGACATAGCTGCGGCACGGGCGCTGGTCTGGATCGCCGCGCGACAGGCCGATTGTGGCGCGGACTCGGGCAAGGAAGCCAGCGTCGCCAAGCTCTTTTCGGGCGAGATGGTCTCGGCCGTCACCACGGCTGCGTCGGCGATGCTGGGGAGCATCGGGTATACCGGACAGAGCCGGATAGAGAAGCTGCTCCGCGATGGTCGCCACGTCGCAATAGTCGAGGGACCCGAGCCCACGCACAAGGAACTGATATTCGCGCACATGTTGCGTCACGGAGCCTATTGAGCAACTTCTCCCAGGTTCTTCCCGAAAAGCCCTGAATCTGGCCGATTTGTGCGGAAACAGTTAGAATGACGGAGCCCTGTCCCGGGCACGCCCCCCGTCACTGAGAGCCCACCCTTCGGCGAAACCCATGCATATCGGCCGCTGACGAAGCGGCTGCCGAAGCGTCATCAGATGACGGACGAGCGAAATCTTGGACGCAGCGAGGTCAGCGACGCGTGACAACTTCCAGTTCTTCAGTTTGGCGCCGATCCACTCCCAAGGACGCGCCGCCCGAGCCTTTCAAACACCTGATCGATCGGTATCAGCATCGCGAGCAGCTCGTCACGTGCACGTGCGGGTGGCAGGGCAGCAGCTCTGACACCATTCCGGACGGCTGGAAGGCGCACCTCCTGGAAGTCCGCGGTCCCTCGCGCTAGATACCCGGAACAGAACGTCAAGCGACGGCGGTGGCTTCGGCCTCCGCCGTCTTTTGATTCTGAGCGATCTGCGCGCTCTGGACGATCGCTGGCTCGGTCCTCGGTGCAGCGTCGCGATACGCGATGACGCGGATGACCGACGAAACTCCGTACAAGAGCACGAAGGCCGAGTAGTCCTCGAAGCCTGGAGCGGCTGGACGGGTGGCTGGGCAAGTACCGGCGAGCCGAGTTACCGTTTCTCCATGTGTCGCAGCATCGTCCGCCTCAGAGACCACGATGAGATAGCCGACGACGAGGAGATCCGCGCCGCGGCGCTCCAGTTCGTGCGCAAGATCAGTGGCTATCGTTCGCCCTCGCAGCGCAACGAGGAAGCCTTCAACCGCGCCGTGGACGACATCGCCCACGTCTCGCAGCACCTGCTGGAGGCCATCACCCAGCGCTGACTCGAGCCCCGTCAAGGGTTGATTTGACAGCCGTGGTATGGCGCCCGTATCCTGCGCAATCGCGCTCACCAAAACAGCCGTTACCAGGAGATACCTGAACGAATGAACAAGCTTCTCCACGCAGCTGCCGCAGCCTCCGCGCTGCGGACCGGCGCGCCCCTGGGCGCCCGGAGCGCGGGAGATCTGTGCCCTTGGTGATCTGACGGCCGGCGCAAGCCGCAGTCAGGAAGCCGGAGGGCCGGATCGGGCCCCCGGCTTTTTTCATGCCCGCAATCGGGCGGCATGAACAAGTAGCCGCCCTCCCGCGATCTTATCGATGGGGGCCCTGTCTATCGGAGCAAACCCGAGAGCCAGGAGCACCAGCCATGACCATCGCCCTCGAACCACCGGCAATCCAGGGGATGCCGGCGGGAGTCGAACCGGAGGTGCCGATCGTGAGCCAGGCGGAGGACCAACGAACCACAGTCCTGGCCCTGCGTATCGAGCATCTCACCAAGAAGTTCGTGGTCGGCGGCCGTCGCAAGCGAAAGACGGTTGTCGCCGTTGACGACGTTTCGTTGCGCATCGAGCGCGGCGAGATCTACGGCCTGCTCGGGGCCAACGGCAGCGGCAAATCCACGTTCATCCGGCTCGTCAGCACCCTGCTGACCGTCGAGCATGGCACTGTCGAGGTCTTCGGCCACGACATCACCCGTGAAGAGATGGCGGTCAAGCGGCTGATCAACAGGGTCAGCGTCGACGCAGCGTTCTTCAAGAAGCTGTCGCCGATGGAGAACCTGATGTATGCCGCGCGGCTGTACGGCGTCGACGCCAGGTACGCGCGACGAGAGATCGTCCGCATCATGGCTCGACTGGGCATCGCCGAGTCGAGGCTCGGCCGGCCGCTCGAGCAGATGAGCCGCGGAATGCAGCAGAAGGTCGCCATCGCCAGGGCATTCCTGACGAGCCCGGTCCTGCTGCTGCTGGACGAGCCCACAACCGGTCTCGACCCACGCTCGAAGCTCGACGTACAGACGTTCATCGAGGAGATCCGTGACCAGCACGAGGCAACCATCGTGCTCACCACGCACGACCTCGAGGAAGCAGAGCGGTTGTGTTCACGGATCGGCCTGCTCAATGAGGGCAAGCTGGTCGCCGAGGGCACGGCCACAGAGCTGAAGGCCGCCGCGGCCGCCGCCAACGGTGGCCAGGGAGCCACGCTGCATGACGTGTTCATGACCCATACCGGTCGCTCGCTCGACGACGACGTCGAGGAGCATAACGAAGACGACTAACCAAGCAAGCGAGACGCGAGCGGCGCCTAAAGGCGCCAGGTCGCGACGAGCGCGCAGCAGCGGCCGGCAAAGCGACGGCGCGAGGCCCGCAATTTGCGGGAATCGCGCCCATGTCGCGCGCAGCGGGCCGAAGGCCACGCGAAGGAAACGCCGACTGCGGAGGCAGAAAGCGATACAGAAAGAAGGGTTACCGAAATGTTGATCCATCCCTATCACGCCGAAATCGACCGCCGTCGCCGACGTGAGCTGCACGACGCAGCCCGACGCCAACGACTCGTAGTGGCTGGTCGGCCGCCGCGCCGGCTGCGCCACATCGTAGGTCGCTCAATGATCAGGATCGGCAGCCGGTTGGCTCCCGACCCTGCACCTCAACGGGCTCGCTCGCTCTAGGGCGGGCCCACCAGCTCCGGAGTACCGAGCAATGACCGTCCTGAACCGCGAACTGAAACAGAGCTACGCCTTCGTCGAGCGCAACTTCAACCTGTCCAAACGCTACTGGGGCTGGGAAGTGGCCTTCATGGTCTACTCCATCGCCGGTGCGCTCGCGGTCACCCTGATTGGGCGCGACCAGGACAGCGCGCGGCTGATCCTCTCGCTGATGATCGGTGCCACGTTCTGGAACTACCTGTCGGTGGTCTTCTCTGTCGTCGCCGAGCAGATCAGCTGGGAGCGCTGGGAGGGCACGCTCGAGTACACGATGATGGCGCCGGTCCGGCGCGTCTCGCAGCTCCTCGGATCCACCCTGTTCGCGATCATGTGGGGTCTGATCCACACAACCGTCGTCCTGGTAACGCTCATCCTGTTCTTCGGGATCGACCTGTCGCACGCGGACTTCCTCAGTGCCGGCGCACTCATGCTGGTCGGCTCCCTGTCGATCATCGGCATCGGCATGATGGCCGCAGCCTTGCCGCTGCTGTGGGTGGAGCGTGGCGACCAGATGGTCTTCGTCATCCAATCGCTGCTGCTGCTGATCAGCGGCGTCTACTACAGCGTCACGATCTTGCCCGACTGGATGCAGGTCATCTCGGCGTTCTCGCCGGCGACCTACATCCTGGATGGCGTCCGATTGGCGCTCATCGATGGTGCCCCGATCACCACCATGGGCGGCCACCTCCTGCCACTGGCAGTCATGGCCGTCATATTCATCCCGCTGGGCGTGTGGGTGTTCGGCTGGGCCGAGCGATACGCCAAGCGGACGGGCAAGCTGAAGAGGGTTGGTTAGAGAAATGTTCGAGCTACCGACGATCGACTACCCGACCGAGACCGATACGGACACCAAGCATCCTGACGGCCTTCGCCTGCGCCCGTACGCGGGCGGAGCCGACATCCCGGTCATCGTCGAGGTGACTAACCGGGCGCTCGAGCACGACGCAGTGCCGTTTCGATGGTCCGTACCTGACGCGACGGCGCGCTACAGCCACCCGGGCGAGATGTTCAACGCCACCCGCGACGTGACGATCGCCGAAATCGACGGGCAGCCGGTCGGATACGGGGATCGCAGCTGGGTCGACACGACTCTCGAAAACTTCCGCGAATACCGCTGCGACGGAGCGGTGCTGCCCGAGTGGCGGCGCCGCGGCATCGGCAGTGCCCTGCTCGCGGAAAACATCCGCCGTCAGCTTGTGCTGGCCAGGACCCACGAAACGGATCGCCCACGAATTCTCGGAAGTTGGACGAGCAACCGAATGGTCGGCGCGCACGCCCTCCTCCGGAAGGCTGGCTTCGAGCACGCCCGATGGTTCTTCGAGATGACCCGTGACCTGGAGCAGCCGATCCCCGACGTTCCGATGCCAGACGGACTCGACGTTCGTCCGGTGACGTCGGACATGGTGCGCGAGGTGTGGGACGCCGACGTGGAGGCATTCCAGGACCACTGGGGTGGGTTCGACTCGTCCGACCAGAACCTCCAGCGGTGGCTCGAGGAGCCGAACTTCGATCCGTCCCTGTGGGTCATCGCTTACGCCGGCAACGAGGTCGCCGGCGGCGTGATCAACGCCATCGAGGCCGAAGAGAACGAGGCCCTGGGGGTGAAGCGCGGCTGGCTGCACAGTGTCTTCACGCGCAGGCCGTGGCGTCGGCGTGGCCTGGCCAAGGCATTGATCGCACGCTCGCTGGTGCTGATCAAGGAGCGCGGCATGGACACCGGGATCCTTGGGGTCGACGCCGACAATCCGTCCGGCGCTCTCGGCCTGTACGAGGGCATCGGCTTCGGCGTCGCCGAACGCTCGACCGCCTGGCGCAAGCCATTCGAGCTGTGACGAACGAGCCGACGGCCGCCGCGTCCAGCCAGCTGGACAAGTGGGGTTGGGATGCGCGGCTGGCCGCGTTGTTCCAGCCTCACTCGGGCACGCTGCAGCCGGGCCGGGTGCTCAGCGAGCATCGCGGCGGCTACCTCGTTGCGACGGACGTAGGTGAAGTCGACGCCGGAGTCTCCGGTCGATATCGCCACGAAGCCAGGCTGGCCGAGGACTTTCCGGCGGTGGGTGACTGGGTGGCCCTCGAAATGTCCGATGACGGCAAGTCGGCTGTCATACAGGCGCTGATTCCCCGAAAGACGAGGTTTTTGCGGCCTGCGCGTGGCGACACCGGCGGTGCGCAGGTCGTCGCCGCGAACGTCGACATCGTGCTCCTCGTCGCGGGGCTGGATCACGATTTCAACCTCCGGCGCATTGAGCGCTACGTGGCGCTCGCCTGGTCCAGCGGCGCGGAGCCTGTCATCGTCCTAAACAAGGCCGATGTTTGCGATGACGTCGCCGGACGCATGGCGGACGCCACGGCGATCGCACCGGGCGTGCCGGTCCGCGTCCTCAGCGCGATCGAGGGAACCGGTCTCGATTCGCTCACGCCACTGCTCGAACCGGGCAAGACGGTCGCGCTGATCGGCTCCTCCGGCGTGGGGAAGTCGACGATCGTCAATGCACTCCTCGGCTGGGAGCGGCAATCGACTGGCGCCGTCCGCGAGGATGACCAGCGCGGCCGCCACACCACCACCATGCGCGAGCTCGTGGTGACGCCGTCCGGCGCGTTGCTGATCGACAGCCCGGGCATGCGCTCGGTTGGTATGTGGGACATCGATGAGGGTCTCGCAGAGGCCTTCGCGGACGTGGAGGCATTGGCCAGCCAGTGCCGGTTCTCGGACTGCGCCCACGACACCGAACCCGGCTGCGCCGTCCAGGCGGCCATAGCGGCAGGCACGCTCCCAGCAGCCCGGCTGGCCAGCCAGCAAAAGCTCCAACGGGAATGGGCCGCCGTCGCTCGGCGCGTGGATCCCGCGGCCCGTGCCGCATCGGCGAAACGGTGGAAGCAGATCCACAAGTCGGTGCGCAACCACATGCGCAGCAAGTACGGCACCGAGTCCGGTTGAGCCTGGAGCATAAACTGGCCTCCGCCATGACTCTTCGCGCCGTGTCCAAAACCTCGATCCTCGCCATCGCCTTGATGGTGCTGGCTGCGTGTGGATCGGGAGCGACGCCAACCGTCCTACCCGGCGGTAATGGGGGGCCAGCGACGGCACCGCCGGCCACGCAAGGCGGTGGGCCGACCACCGCAGACGGACTGTGCGGCGTACTCACCGCGGATCTTGCCCTCGCGGCGCTGGGCGTACCCGTTGCCGAACCCACGGGCGGCGACGTCGTCCCCAGGCCGAACGGCATCTACTGCCATTACGCGGCCGCGGATGACGACAACAGCACAGTCGAGGCGCAGCTCAAGGACATGACACGGGCTGAGTTCGACCAATCCGTTGAGTTCTTCGGTGTGACCGAGCCAGTCGACGGGGTTGGAGAGGTTGCCTACCAGCTTGAGCGATCGACCATGGGTGGAGCTGGAGCGTTTGTACTGGCGTTTGCGAATGGTCGCCGCGTCAGTGTGCTGATCAACAATGACGGCGATCAGGCCGCAATGAACGCCGCCGCGCAACAGATCGCCGTGAAGGTGCTCGCAACACCCTAGAACGGCAGGCGGCGCTCCTCGGCGACTCGGTCGAGCCAGCGCCTTTCGACCTCCAGGGTTGATCCCTGGCCGTGTCCGGGAAGGACGCGCAGGTCGGCGTCCATCGCACTGAGTCGACCGAGCGACTCGATGATCTGGTCCTCAGACCCGCCGGGTAGATCTGTGCGGCCCCACCCGCCGGCAAAGAGTGTGTCGCCGGTGAACAACAAGCGCTCCGAGTTCGCTACGAGGCAGACCGAGCCCTCCGTGTGACCTGGCGTGTGCAGCACCTCCAGGTCGATGTCGCCAAACCGAATCCGCGAGCCCTCGGCCAGGTCGATAGCAGGGACGCTGGGCGGGATCGGAAACGGCGCCATGACTGGCTGTGGCTTCTCGAGGCCGTGGCGGTCCAGTAGATGCGCCGCGATCTGCGCGCCCGTCGCGTTGGCCACCGCGGCGTTATCGCCGATGTGATCCCAATGGCGGTGGGTGCTGACAATCAGCTTCAACATCCAGCCGCGCTCGGCGAGGGTCGCCGTGACCCACTCCACGCATGGCGTCGCCGTATCGATCGCGATGGCCTCGCCGCTCGCCTCGTCACCGAGCACGTAGAGGTTTGTGGCGATCGGCCCGACGACCCGTTGCAGGAGCTTCATACGGATCGAGTCTGAAGTACACGCCCTTGGCGCGCACGTGACGCCGCCCAAGCCGGTAGACGAGATTGCCCGGGAACGGATGCTGATTGGTTGCGCGAATAGCCCGCTCGAACTCCTCGCCTTGACCGAGTCGCGTCACACCGAACCGGAGCTCATCGCCATTCGGCCAGATCAGCATGCCGGTCTGGGCCGCGTCGAGATCGCGCGTCCAGCCGGCGTGACCATTCGGGTGGCCGAGGTAGAGCTCGCCTCCGTTCTGGAGCAGGCCGACCATCCTTGATCGGATGCCCCTGCCGTCTCTGTCCGCCACCCGCAACTCGAGGATGTTGCCGATGCCCTGGCGCCGCCACAACGCGCGTATGAGGGGATCAGCGAGCGCGAGGATGCGATATTGCACGCGAAACGCGGCGCGCCAGAATGACAACATCAGACACGAGCTTATGCGGCGAGGAGACCTGGGCGGATGAGTGATGGTGCGAGCTTCACCTGGTACGGCCATTCGTGCGTCGAGATTCGCACGCCCGGTGGGAAGACCGTGCTGCTGGACCCGTGGTTCGGCAACCCCACCTCAACGCGAGCGGCCAATGACGTCACCCAGTGCGACGTGATGCTCGTGTCCCACGGCCACTTTGACCACCTCGGTTCGGGGCCGCGCGACGTCCTCAATGCCGACTCGCTGACGATCGCTCGGCGGACCAAGCCTGCCTGGGTCTGCGTCCACGAGCTAAGCCTGTGGCTCGAGACTGTTCTCGACGGCGCCGGAGTCGAGATCATCGGCATGAACAAGGGCGGCACGGTGGAGACGCGCGGCCTCAAGGTGACCATGGTTCGCGCCGATCACTCGGCCGGCGACTGGTCCGCGGCCGGTGAAGGGCCGCTCTACCTGGGCGAGCCGGTCGGCTTCGTCATCGAGCTCGAAGACGGGATGCGCGTCTATTACTCGGGCGACACAGACGTGTTCGGCGACATGGAGCTCGTTCGCCAGCAATACAAGCCCGATGCAGCGATCCTGCCGATCGGCGGCCACTACACGATGGGTCCGGCCGGTGCGGCGCGCGCTGCGAAGTTGTTGGACGTGCGCACTGTCGTGCCCGTCCATTACGGGACGTTCCCGATCCTGGCGGGAACACCGCAACAGTTGCGCGAGGAGTTGGGCCGCATCGGAGCCGGGCTGAAGGTGATCGCCCCCGATCGCGGAGTGGCGACCCCGTTTAGCTGATGCGCAGACGACTGGCCGATCCGAAGCGGGACTCAGAGCGCGTCGCGGAGATCTACCGACCGTATGTGTTGGACTCGCTCGTGTCGTTCGAGGAGGTTGCGCCTGACGCGGTCGAGATGGCTGGCCGAATGCGCGCGACACTGGCCTGGACGCCCTGGCTTGTCGCGGAAGACGAATCGGGGCATGTGATCGGCTACGCCTATGCGTCCCGGCATCGAGATCGGCCGGGCTACCGCTGGTCGGTCGACATCTCTGTCTACATCGACGCGGCGTGGCACCGGCGAGGTGTCGGCAGGGCGCTTTACGCCGATCTGCTGGAAATCTCGCGGCGGCAGGGAATGATTAACGTTTACGCGGGCATCGCCCTGCCCAATCCGGGCAGCGTGGCGCTGCACGAGTCGCTCGGCATGCGCCTGATCGGTGTGTATGAGAAGGTCGGCTTCAAGTTCGGCGAGTGGCCTGACGTGGCGTGGTACGGGATGCGCCTTGCTGAGCCTGTTGTGGATCCACCGGAGCCCATTGCCTTCCCCGAGCTGAGGACGCGCTAGTCGATCGCCGACCCACCCAGAAATTCCCATAATCCAGCCGGAGCGGCGTTAGCCCAGAAATGGTGGTGCTGGCGGGGCGTTTCCAGGGCCACGGCCGGTGAACGAGCGTGGCTGGATCGGTCAAGGGTGGCTCCGCGGCCCTAGCGACCCGCAAGTTTTCGGATAAGGACTCGGGGGCTGGAATTAGGGAAGATCGGGCCGCTCTGAGCCTGTCGCAGCGGCCACCGAACGGACGTAGCGTTACGTGGAAAAACGTAAGACCAAGAGCCGGCACCGATCGACATGGGCACGGTCAGCGCGGCGACCAGGTGACAATGCCGATTTTCGTTGGCTGCCATTCGAACGCGTAGCGGCCGTCGCGTTCCGTAGCTGTCTGACCGACGAGTTGACGAAGACGCTCACCTTTGGCGGTCCCCTCGCCGACCCAGAGTTGGCGGCGCGCGATTGCGAGGGCTTCTTCGAGCGAGGCAAATGTCGGTGGCGTGCGGTCAACCAGGTGGACCTCCGGCACGCGGCCGCGGGCGGTGAGCACGACGAGCAACTCGGGCAGCGCCGGTAGCGGGACTCGGGGCTCGTTGTGGATCTCAGCCCAGAACAAGGTCGCGGCCATCGTCATTGCTGACTCGCCCATGACGGCCACGCACAGCCTCGCCGAGCACGACTCCAACTGATCGAGAAACGGGCCGATCTCCGCAATGTCGTAGCCGACGTGTGCCATCAGCCCGACGTCGCCCGTCGGCGGGTCGGACATCGGCCAGCGCGCCTCGATCACGCGAACGTTCTCAACGCCAGCGGCAACTGCATCCTCGGCCAGCGCGGTGAGCATCGACGGCGACGGATCGATCGCAACCACCTCGCGGACGGCCAGCGCCAGCGGCAGGGCGTACCGTCCGCCGCCAGCGCCCACATCGAGCCAGACGTCATCCGGTCTCGCCAGATCCAGCAATGCGTTGAGCGACGGGTCATCCGTGCGTCGCGGATCCATCCTGAAGCGCGAGGTGACCGGCGCGTAGAAATCGGGCGGATCTGCGACTTCCCTACCCCGTTCCACCTGAGCCCTATCGGCCGCAACTTGCGCCCGCCAGGAAGCGAGAACGTCGGCCAGCGCGGGTCGAAGGGAATTCGCCATTTCGCCGAGCGTAGCCGCTCGGCCTACACTCGAAACCCGATGAGCGTAAAAACCACTAAGAACAAGGCTCGCGAGAAGCGCATCGCGCTACTGCCCGGGCTGCTGCGCGAGCGCATCCTGGTGCTCGACGGTGCGATGGGCACGATGATCCAGCGCTACGAGCTGGACGAAGCGGCCTTCCGCGGCGACCGGTTCGCCGATCACCCGAGCGACCTGCGCGGCGCCAACGACCTCCTGGTCCTGACGCGCCCGGACGTGATCCGCGAGATCCACGACGCCTATCTTGATGCGGGCGCGGACATCATCGAGACCAACACATTCAACGCCAACGCGGTGTCGATGGCCGACTACGGACTCGAGGCCTATGCGGAGGAGATGAACCGTGCCGCGGCCTCGATCGCTCGCGAAGCCGCGGACGCAGCGACTGCGAAGAACCCCGCCAAGCCCCGCTTCGTCGCCGGTGCGCTCGGGCCGACGACCAAGACGCTGTCCCTGTCCCCGGACGTCAACGATCCGGGTGCCCGGGGCGTCACCTGGGACGAGCTCGTATCCGCCTATACCGCCTCCGCGCGGGGGTTGGTGACGGGCGGCGCTGACATCCTCTTGATCGAGACGATCTTCGACACGCTCAACGGCAAGGCTGGCATTTTCGCGGTGGAGTCGCTCTTCGAAGAGCTCGGCATCCGACTGCCGTTGATGATCAGCGGCACTATCACGGACCAATCCGGGCGCACCTTGAGCGGTCAGACCGTTGGCGCGTTCTGGAATAGCGTCCGGCATGCGCGGCCATTCTCCGTTGGACTGAATTGCGCCCTCGGCGCGCGGATGCTCCGGCCGTACGTGGCGGAACTTGCGCGCATCTCCGATGTCCCGGTCAGTGCCTACCCCAACGCCGGCCTGCCCAACGCGTTCGGCGGCTATGATGAGGAGCCGCCTGAGACGTCCGGCGTGCTGGGCCAGCTCGCGCGCGAGGGCGCGATCAACCTCGTCGGCGGCTGCTGCGGCACGACGCCAGATCACGTACGGGCCATCGCCCAGGCGGTGGCCAACCTGCCGCCGCGCCAGGTCCCGACCATCGAACCGCGTACGCGCCTGAGTGGCCTCGAACCGCTCGACATCGGCCCTGATTCGCTCTTTGTCAACGTCGGTGAGCGGACCAACGTCACCGGCTCGCGCGCCTTTGCCCGACTGATCAAGGAGGACCGGCTCGCGGACGCCGTCGAGGTGGCACGTCAGCAGGTCGAGAACGGCGCGCAGATGATCGACGTCAACATGGACGAGGCCCTGCTCGACTCGGAGGCCGCCATGGCGCGCTTCCTCGACCTCGTCGCCGCCGAGCCTGACATCGCCAAAGTGCCGGTCGTGATCGACTCCTCCAAATGGTCGGTCATCGAGGAGGGCCTCAAGCACGTCCAGGGTCGGCCGGTCGTCAACTCGCTCTCGATGAAGGAGGGCGAGGAGGAATTCCTGCGGCAGGCCAGGCTCGCTCGGCGCTACGGCGCCGCCGTCATCGTCATGGCCTTCGACGAGCAGGGCCAGGCCGACACGGTCGACCGAAAGGTCGCGATCGCGCACAGAGCCTTCGACCTGCTCACGCAGCAGGCCGGCTTCGATCCGAACGACGTCATCCTCGACCCGAACATCTTCGCGGTGGGCACCGGCATCGAGGAGCACGCCGGTTATGGCGTCGCGTACATCGAGGCAGTCAGCAGGGTCAAGCAAGAGCTGCCCGACGTGCTCGTCAGCGGCGGCGTCTCGAACGTTTCGTTCTCGTTCCGTGGCAACGACTCAGTGCGCGAGGCGATCCACGCTGTCTTCCTGTACCACGCGATTCGAGCGGGCATGGACATGGGCATCGTCAATGCCGGAGCGCTGCCGGTGTACGACGACATTCCGGCCGACGTAAAGGAGCGGGCCGAGGATCTCGTGCTCAACCGCCGCGCAGACGCCACCGAGAGGATGCTCGAGATCGCCGACGAGGTACGCGGCACTGATCGCGGCGCCGGGTCGCAACGCGACCTGTCGTGGCGCGAGGAGCCGGTCAACGAGAGGCTGCGCCACGCGCTCGTCGAGGGCATCGCCGACTGGATTGTCGAGGACACCGAGGAGGCGCGGGCCGCCAGCGCCCGTCCGCTGCATGTCATCGAGGGGCCGCTGATGGCCGGCATGGACACGGTCGGCGACCTGTTCGCCAACGGCCGGATGTTCCTGCCCCAGGTCGTGAAGAGCGCACGCGTGATGAAGCAGGCCGTCGGCTACCTCGTTCCGTTCATGGAGGCTGAGAAGGCTGCGCTGGCGGCCGAGGGAAAGCTGGGTACCGAAGGCAACGGCCATGGGCCGGGCGGCAGCGGCAGGTCAAACGCCGGAACAGTCGTGATGGCGACCGTCAAGGGCGACGTGCACGACATCGGCAAGAACATCGTGGGCGTCGTGCTCGGCTGCAACGGCTACCGCATCGTGGACCTCGGCGTGATGGTGCCCTGGCCCAAGATTCTCGAGACGGCACGAGCCGAGAAAGCCGATGCCATCGGCCTCTCCGGACTGATCACGCCGTCACTGGAGGAGATGCGCACCGTCGCGCAGGAGATGGAGCGCGAGGGCATGACGCTGCCGCTGTTGATCGGCGGGGCGACCACCTCGCGCGCGCACACCGCGGTGCGGCTCGAGCCCATGTACTCGGGACCGGTCGTCCACGTGGCTGACGCGTCGCGCGCGGTGGGCGTCGTTAGATCGCTGTTGGACGATGGCGCGCGCGACGAGTTCGTGAGCCAGACGCGGAAGGCGTACGAAGAGCTGCGGCGCCAGTTCGCCGATCGCGACGACCGCACGCGGCGGCTGTCGATCGAGGACGCGCGCGCCAATCGCGTGATCCTGGACTGGACTGCCCGGGAACCGCCCCAACCCACGTTCACCGGCGCCCGGGCGATCAACGATGTCCCCATCGACGAGCTCGTCGACTACATCGATTGGACGCCTTTCTTCGCTGCGTGGGAGCTACCCGGGCACTACCCGGAGATCCTCGACGACAGGCGCATGGGCGAGGCCGCTCGGTCGCTGTTCGCTGATGCCCAGCAACTGCTCAAGCGTGCCGTGGCCGAGGAGATGATCAGCGTCTCGGCGGTTGTCGGCTTCTGGCCGGCAGGCTCCACCAAGGACGACGACATCGTGCTGTTTACCGATGATTCGCGGGCAACCGAACTCGAGCGCCTGCACACCCTGCGCCAGCAGATGGCCAAGCCGGACGGTCGACCCAATTCCGCGTTGTCGGATTACGCGGCGCCGGTCGAATCGGGCGTCCCGGATCACGTCGGGGCCTTCGCTGTCTCCGCCGGCGGCGGCCTGGACCAGGCAAAAAAGAAGTTCGAGCAAGCGGGTGATGACTACTCCGCGATCCTCTTGACCTCACTCGCGGACCGCCTGGCAGAGGCGATGGCCGAGTGGCTTCACGCCAAGGTGCGCCGCGAACTGTGGGGCTACGCCCCGGATGAAGCGCTCGACAACACCGCCCTGATCGCCGAGACCTACCAGGGCATCCGCCCCGCGCCCGGCTATCCGGCCTGTCCGGACCACACGGAGAAGCGCACGATCTTCCGGTTGCTGGACGCCGAGCGGAATGCCGGCATTCGCCTGACGGAGTCGATGGCCATGATCCCCGGCGCGTCGGTCAGCGGGCTCTACTTCTGGCACCCGGAGGCGCGCTACTTCGGCCTCGGACGGATCGGGCGCGATCAGCTCACCGACTATGCCAAGCGCAAGCGCTGGTCCATCGCCGAGGCCGAACGCTGGCTGGCCATGAACGTGGCCGAGGAGCGCGAGCCGGCAAACGCTGCCGCGCTTTCTGCCGCGCTTTCTGCCAAATCCGCGTAATGCGTGGACAGTTTGCGTTCAAAGGGCTCGGCTTCGGCCGAATCGGCCGAATCGGGCGGTTCTGACGGAAAGCGGCGGCTCACCGTGCGAACCGACCGCGAAATACGCGGAAATGACGGAAAAAGGCGACGCGTTGCGTACCGTCGACATCACGCTGGACAGCCGGAATCCCGCGCTATACTCGGCCCCGGCCGGTCGCGCCGCGCTCAACGACCTCCGCGGCTGGCCGTTCCCTCGTCCGGAGGCGATTTGACGTCCAACGTTGCCCAGAGCTATCCGTACACGACAGAGACGGATGCGCAGCGGGGCGCAGCCATCGAGCGCGCCGTGGCCCAATTCACAGGGCTGGCAGACAAGATTTCGGCCGAATCGGACCCCCTGCCCGACCTCGGTCCCGACGAGCCCGGACGACCCCACCGATCGTGGGTTTTTGTCTGCCCAGCGCACATCAGCGGACGCCTCCATGTGGCGGGCTACGCGAAGGAACGCCACGCGATTTACACCGTGTGCGACGAGGGCGGCGAGACCTATCTGCGCTGACGACCGAGCGAATGGCCGATGAATGACGAGCGGGCCGGAGGGGCGCCGCCCGATCCAACGCTTCCCCAGGATGCGCCGCAGGCCCTGATCACCTGCCACCAGTGCGGCAACCAGGTGCCGCGGCTGGAGTACTGCATCCGCTGCGGCGACCCCTTGAGCGACGAATACAGCGCCGACGCTAAGCGTGAGCGACGAGGCAGGTTCGCGGCGGCTCCCAATGAGTCGGCTCGGGCCGTCGCCCTCATCAGCACCATCTTCCCGCAGCTCCCGCGAGCCGAGATGGGCGCCTTCCGGGTCGCCCTCGGCGCGGGTGTCGCGATAGTCGCGGGCCTGGCGCTGCTCGGTTTCTTTCCAGTGGCGCTGGTCGCGGCCGCGGTGCTCGTGCCGCTTTTGATGGTCCTCTACCTGTGGATCGTGGACATCTACGAGGACGAGCCCTTGTGGGTCATCGGCGGCTCGATGGCGTGGGGCGCGCTTGCGGGCATCGTTGCCGGCATAGCACTTCGCGCCCTGCCCCTCAGCTCGTCGGTCGGCGGACTCAAGCTCGACTCGGTCCTACTGGCGGGATTCGCCGTTCCGCTAGTCGAAGGCACGCTGATGCTCGCAGGCCCGCTGGCGCTGCTGTCGATGCGTCGCTTCAACGACGTGCTGGACGGCGCGACCTTCGGCGCCGCCTCGGCCCTCGCGTTCGGCGGGGCCCACGTGCTGGTGCAGGCCCTGCCAATCCTGGGCGCCGGCCTCCGCCCACAGACCGATCCACTTCAATCGGTCGTCCAGGTGGTCTCCCTGGCGGTTCTTCAGCCGGTGATCGCCGCCGGTGCGGTCGGCGCCGTCGCGGCCGCGTTCTGGCTGCGATATCGCGCACCCGTGACGGATCGCCGCGCCCTCGGGTTGGTGGGCATACCAGCGGTGGCGCTCGTCGGTGGGGCCGCCCTTCTGGTTGCAGCGGGTGTTGCCAAAGCGGCGCTCACGCTCATCCCGGCAACGCTCGTCCTGGCCGTGCTGGCTGCTCTCGCGCTCCTGTGGCTGCGGCGTGCGCTGCACCTGGGCCTGCTCCAGGAAGCGCGCGAGATCGAGGTTGAACGGTCGATCACGTGCCCGAGTTGCGGCAGGCTCACGCCCGAACACACGTTCTGCGGCAACTGCGGCGTATCGCTGCGGGCCTTGCCGAAGGGCCGCAGGCCGAAGACCGCCATCGCGACCGAGCCCGAGCAGGGGACTTGAGCTACCCGCCGGGCCAGCAACCGCCCACATGGGGCGGGCAACAGCAGCCGCCGACCTGGAACCAGCGACCTGTGGGTGGGGGCCAACCGCCGCCTCCGGTACCGGGGCCACCTGGTTGGGGCCAGCCGCCGTCGTATTACTCCGTCACGCCGAGCGCATCAGGCACGAGTCCGCTGGCGATCGTCGTGGCGTTCATCGGGATCCTGGTGCTGATCCTCGGCGTGGCCGCCGGGGTCATCCTGCTCAGCCAGTCGCCCGCCCCCGAACCACCCTGCGTGCCAGGGCGACCGTGCGCACCTGGTCCATCGTTGCCGCCCATCGCTTCTGCCACAGCCACACCTGCGCCGAGCCGCACGCCGCTTCCCTCGTCCACCCCACCGTCGGCGTCCGCGCCGCCGAGCGGAGCGCCCACTGCGCCAGCGAGCGGAGCGCCGACTCTGACGCCAAGCTCACCAGGCCCGACCGAGACCCCTGCCAGCATCTCCCCGCCAGTCATCCTGGGCGGCTCTACGTGGCGCAGCGCAACACTTGACTACGGCTTCGAATTCGACGCGGAGCTCTTCTCGCTGACGCAGTCCACCGACACGCTCGCCGTGCTCGAACTCCAGTTCCTCGATGCCACCGTGGTGGTGGAGGGCACGACCGCCGACGTCAGTCCGTCGGAGCTCATCGAGCTCGAGCTCGCGGTAGTGGACGGCTTCATGATCGGACGCACGACCGACACCGACGACTACGACGCCCTCCTCGGCCCGAGCCTCGGTTACATCAGCGGCGAGGGCGGCGTGTATTCGGGCATCCTCACGAGCAGCGACGGCACGCCCGCTGCCCCCGGAGGAGTCACGATCGTTGCATCCACCAATGGTCGAGCGACCGTGGCGGTAGTGGTGATCGTGGGTGAGCCAGACACTCTGTTCGGCTCCGATACGGCGCAATACATCATTCGCAGCGCCGTCGACGCCATCGTCAAGTCGTTTGACTGGGGCGGGTCGATATGAGCGCCGCCAGACGCCTCGCTGCGGTCACCGTGATCCTGGTGACAGGTCTCGGGTGCTCCAACCCTACCTATCCAGGCGGCGGAGACACCCAGATCGCGGCCCCTCCCCATCCGAGCTTGTCCACGGTGCAGACGGAGCCGGTCGAGTTAGGGCCGACCGCTGGGGACGAAGAGGTTCAGTTCACGATCAGCCTCAACCTGCGCGACGAAGACGACATGACGGCCTTCCTCGAGCGGCTCAACGACCCAGCATCGCCCGACTTCCACCAGTACATCAGCGCGACCGGGTTTGGGGAGCGCTTTGGCCTGCCGTCGGTGGATGTGGATCGAGTGGTGGGCTGGCTGGAATCGGCCGGACTTAAAACGGCGTCAGTGCCGCAGCGAACGTCGATCTCCGTCAGCGGCTCGGCGAGCAGCGTCAATGAGCTTCTCGGGATCACGCTCGTCGACTGGACCTCGCCGACCGGCGAACGCTTCCACAGGCCGAGCGGAAGGCCGACCGTGCCCGCACATCTTTCGGACAAAGTCGCAGCCGTGCTTGGCCTGGACACCGAGCCCGTTCTGAAATCGGCGTTTGGTGGAATCCTCGCGTCCGGCGTTCCGGCCGGTGGTCTCCGACCGAACACGGTGGCGCGCGCCTACGAGATCGAGCCGCTCCATGCAGCCGGTATGCGCGGAGAGGGCCAGGTCGTGGCCATCGTGTCGTTCGACACGTTCACGCCGAGCGACGTTGACCTGTTCGACTCGCGCGAGGGAATCTCCGCACCCCGGGTCGAGATCGTTCGCATCCCCGGCGCCTCGGACGAGCCCGGCTCCGGGACGGGCGAGGTAGCGCTCGATATCCAGGTCATCCGCGGCATCGCTCCGCAGACCAGGATCATCAACTACGAAGGCCCGAACACAGCAAATGGCTTCGCAGCGCTGATGGCACGCATCGTCGCCGACGGCCTTGCCGAGATCGTCAGCATCAGCTGGGGTCTGTGCGAGAAATACAGCTCCCCGACCGCGTTACGGGCCGAGGAGCGCGAATTCGCCGCAGCGTTCGCGGCCGGCCTGAGCGTCTTTGTGGCAAGCGGCGACGACGGTGCGTACGGCTGCCGCCGAGTCGCGATATCTGATGACCCGTTCCAGCGCGACCTCGCGCAGGACACGCAATGGCCGTCGACGAGCGCGAGCACGATCGGCGTGGGCGGCACGTTCCTGTCCGTACGCGAGGACGGCACGTACATCTCGGAAGCCGGCTGGGAGGAGCCCCTCAGCGGCGCTGGAGGCGGTGGCGGGCTGAGCACGGTCGTCGATCGACCGTCATGGCAGCAGGGCACGGGCGTCGACAACGCGGCCGGCAACGGCATGCGCCAGGTGCCAGACGTCGCCGGCCCGTCCGATCCATCGAGCGGTTTCCTCGTCGTCTATACGGAACCGGGACAGGGGGTAGTGCAAGGCCAGGTCGGCGGCACCAGCGCGGCAGCACCGTTCTGGGCGGCATCGATGGCGTTGACCCGGCAGATGGCCGGCATCGAAGGCGTCGATTCTCTTGGCGCGCTCGCTCCCACGCTCTACCAGATCGCGGCCGAGCAACCGACAGGGGCGGTATTCCACGACATCGTCAGGGGCGGCAACCTGCTTCACGAGGCCGGCCCCGGCTGGGACTATTCGACCGGACTCGGCAGCCCACGCGTAGCGCCGCTCGCTCGGGCAATCATCGATTTCCTGAACCGCTAAGGCGGCGCGCGGCCGCGACGAAGACGCTGCCCATCACGCGCGCTGTTGTCGGAAATGCGTGGATAGTGTCGGCGAGCACCTCGATCGGCACCTGGGTCTTGACCGCCAGGACGGCCTCATGGATCGCCTCGGCCGCGCCGGGTCCGGCCAGGAACGCGCCAAGCAGCCGACGCTCCCTGCGGTCGACCACGGCCGTGGCATGGCCAAACGATTCAGTCACCTCGCCCTTGGCGCTGGTGGCGAGGTCCGTCGTTTCCTCGAAAGCGTCATGTCCGCGCGCACCAGCCTCGTCGAGCGTCAGACCGACTCCGGCGGTCTCCGGATCCGTGTAGGTGGCCCGCGGGATCGCCGAGTAATCGGGCTTCGCGGGAGCTCCGAGCGCGATCTGGACCGCCATCTCGCCCTGGTAATGCGCGAGGTGGGTGTGCATCTCGGGACCGGCTGGGTCACCCACGACAAACGTGTCATCGGCAATCCGCAGGTGATCGTCCGGCTTCACCCGACCGTCGTGGAGCTCAACGCCGATCGACTCCAGGCCGAGCCCCGCGAGCGGCGCTGTCCGCCCGATGGCCAGCAGCACCTCGTGTCCGGTCTCGCTGGAGCCGTCCGAAAGGACCACCTCGTGGGGCTCTTTAGCGTCCGTCGCGGGGATGATTCGCGTGGCGCGCACCTCGAGCCTTAGCTTGACGCCATCCTCCACGAGCGCCCGCCCGAGCACTGCCGAATTGCTCGGATGATCGCGGTGATTCACCCGGTTCTCGGGATGAACGATCGTGACCGGGACGCCATAGCGCGCGAAGACCTGCGCCAGCTCCACTCCGGTGGGCCCCCCGCCCATGACCAGCAGGCTCCTGGGTAACTTCCTGGTCGAGGTGGCCTCGCGATTCGTCCACGGTTTGATGTCGTCCAACCCGGGCAGGTCAGGCACGGTCGAGTGCGTGCCGACGGCCACGATGAGGTGGCGGCCGCGCACCTCGTGCCGCTTCTTGCGCCGGGCGGTCACGCGCACCGATCCGGGGCCAACGATTTCCGCGGTTCCGCGGAAGACCCTGGCACCCTGTTTCTCGAGCCTGGTCACGTGGCTGGTGTCATCGGGATTGCGCCTCTTTTCGCGGCCCGTTATCCAGTCGCGAAAACTGGACGCCTTGCGCCACGAATAGTCGCCACCCACCGCGTGGATCCCCGCGGCGTGCAGCAACGCCTTCGACGGCATGCACGCCCAGAAAGGGCATGAACCTCCGACCAGCTCGCGCTCGACGACTGCGACGGTGGCGCCCATCCGACGCGCCTCGTACGCCGCGGCCTCACCGGCAGCGCCCGCGCCGATGACGACGAAGTCGTAGATGCTCCCCTCCGTCGCCATCAGGACGGGGCACGTAGCGAGGGTTCGCGGCTGACGCTGAGCAGGAGCGCGGCGAGCAGCGTCGTCCGCGGCACGATCGAATCGAGCTCCAGGTACTCGGTCGGAGCGTGCGCGTTGCCGCCCACAGGCCCAAGGCCATCGAGCGTGGGGGCGCCCGCGTCCGAGGTCGTATTGGCATCCGACGCGCCGCCGGTCGAGGTGTCCGCCAGCTCGAAGCCGAGGCGCCGCGCGAGATCGATCGCCATTTCGGCCAGTTTCGCCGTTGCCGGGGTCTTCTCCATCGGCCACCACGATGCGCGCCGCGTCAACGTTGCGCTCACCTCCGCCACTGTCGTGTCATCCGCGATGACGCGGATCGCGGTCTCGGCGGCCTCCATGTCCGCCCTGGTCGACGCCCGCAGGTCGATCTCGAGCTCCGTCCACTCGGCGACGATATTGGCCCGCATGCCGCCGCGGACGACGCCGACGTTGACGGTCACGCCCGGCCAGCGGCCGTTGAGCGCGGTAAGCGCCAGCGTCTTGTGGGCAGCCTCGACGATTGCGCTTCTGCCCTTCTCCGGCTCCACGCCGGCGTGCGCGGCCCGGCCCTCGATGCGCATCACGAAATCCGAGATGCCCTTCCGGGCAGTGACGATGTCGCCGTTCTCCCGCGCCGCTTCCAGGACGAACGCGACGTCCGCAGACTCGGCCGCCCGCCGGATGGTAGCCAGGCTGGACGGCGAGCCGAGCTCCTCGTCAGGGTTGGCCACGAACGTGAGCGTTTTGAACGGCAGCCAGGCCCGGCTCGACCCAACTGTCGCCGATCTGATCGCCTGGATGGCATAGAGGCCTGTCAGGAGACCGCCCTTCATGTCGTCCACGCCCGGTCCGTAGGCCCGTCCATCTTGGGTGGTGAAGGGCCGCGTCGCCACAGTTCCGGCGTCGAAGACTGTGTCCATGTGGCCGACAAGCAGCGCCGACTTTTCGCCAGATCCGTGGAGCACGCCGATGACGGTGTCGCCCAGGTCATCGTGTGGCTCGCTCGTCACA
Source organism: uncultured Anaerolineaceae bacterium (assembly GCA_964477545.1). Classification (GTDB taxonomy): domain Bacteria; phylum Chloroflexota; class Limnocylindria; order Limnocylindrales; family CSP1-4; genus JALYGJ01. The sequence continues at coordinate 24,933 of CAYZEJ010000009.1, forward strand.
TCCGCGCCCAGGCTTCGCAGGCGGTCAGACACCCAGGCCCCGATCTGGTCGACGCCGGCCTTGGTGTAGCTACCGCAGTCGACGTTGACCAGGCGCTCCAGGTCGGCCAGGTAATCGGGCAGGCTGCGCTCCACAGTCGCGCGCAGGCCCTCCAGCTCTGAATCGGAAACCACCGCCGGACTTTACGCGACGAGGCGCTCATATACTCCGGCCACCGTGCGACTCGTCGAAGTCCGCCTGCTCGACGGACCAAACCTCTACCGGCTTGAGCCCGCGGTCCGAATCGAGGTGACCGTCGGTCGCCGCCGGACCTGGTACGGGGACCGCCTGCCTGCGCGGCACGCGCTCGTGCGCCTGGGCGAGACGGTGGCGGCACGAGACGCCCCACGCGCAGTTGCCGAGCTGGCGAACTGCGTCCGCTGGCTTCACGCCCGTGGCCTCAGCCGGCGCGTACCGGTCAGCATCCATCGCACGAGCGAGCCCGGCCACTGGGTGGTCGCTTACCCATGGAACGACGAGGGCGAGGCAGAGACGATCGCGCGGACCGCGCTGCGCATGTCCGAGAGCAGTGACCGGAGCGGGATCGCGGAGCGTGCCGCGCGCAGAGTGGCCGATTCGGCCAACGGCCGAGCGCCCAGCATGATCGGCGACGACCAGCGTCGATTCCCGCTGATCAGCGTCAGCGGCACCAACGGAAAGAGCACCACCACGCGGATGATTGCCCACATCGGCCGTGTTGCGGGCCGGCAGGTGGGCATGACCACGACCGACGGCGTGATCGTCGACGAACAGATGGTCGAGCCGGGCGACTTCACCGGCCCGCAGGGTGCCCGGGCAATCCTCGACCGGACTGACATCGACCTGGCGGTGCTCGAGACGGCACGCGGCGGAATCCTTCTGCGCGGGCTCGGCTACCAGTCAAACGACGCCAGCGTGTTGACCAACATCAGCGGGGACCACCTCGATCTTCAGGGCCTGCACACACTGCCCGAGCTGGCCGAGGTGAAGTCGGTGATCTGCCGCGTGACGCGTCCAACCGGCGCGGTCGTCCTGAACGCCGATGACGAGCTGATCGCGGCCACGGCCCGGCGCGCGTCGGCCCCAGTCTGGTTCTTCAGCCTCAGACCGGGGAACGCGCGCGTGAAGCGGCACCTGGCGCGCGGCGGCAGGGCGTACGTGGTCGACGGCGGCTGGCTGGTGGAGCGGGAAGGGGCGAAGTCACGGCGGATCGTCCGCGCCGAACATGTGCCGGCGACGATCGCCGGCCTGGCACGCCACAACGTCGCCAATGCGCTGGCCGCAGCCGGCGGGGCGCGCGCCCTCGGCTTCTCGATCACCCAGGTGGCGGCGGGGCTGCGCGACTTGCGCAATACATCGGACCTGCTTCCCGGCCGCCTCAACCTGTGGCGACTGGGGAACCGGATCGTGATCGTCGACTATGCGCACAACGTGGCCGGGCTCGACGTCCTGCTCGACACAGCCGAAGCGCTGGTCGGTCGGCGGCGACGCCGGCGCGCGACGCTCAGCGTGGTCATCGGCTCGGCTGGAGACCGGCCGGACGATTACATCAGCGCGCTCGCCGCCGCGGCCGGGGCGCGCGCCGACGAAGTTGCGATCAGGGAGGGCATCCCCTACCTGCGCGGCCGCAGTCGGGCGAGCGTGATAGGCGAGCTGCGCGAGGGGCTTCGCTCCGCGGGCGTGGCCGCAGCGTCAGTACCGGTCTATGAAGACGAGGTCGCCGCAATCCGCGGCGAGCTCACCACGCCCGGAAGACTTGCCGCCACGGACGACGAGACGCCGCGCGTCCTGGTCGCGATGTGTCACAGGCTTCGCGACGAGATCAAACAGTTGCTTCTCTCAATGGGCGCCCGGCCGGTCGAGGACCCGGCCCAGATCGCCGACCTCCGCGCCCTCATGGCCGGCGGCGATGCACGACGGCCAGGATCCCGAACGGCGAAGTAGGGTTAGCCCTCCTCCACCGAGTACTCGCCCGGATCGGAGATCGCGGCGCCCCCGCCGCGCGACTTGGCTTCCTCCATCACGCGCCGATAGACGCTGGTGATGTCGTCGGCGCAGATCACGACCGTGTCTCCGTGGCTCGCGGCCCGGAGGCCCGCGACTGCAGACTCGAGCTCGTCGCGGACGACCCGTGCGTCGGTGCTCCGTCCGCCTTCCTTCTGCGCCTTGAGCACGCCCGTGAGGACCAGCTCGGCTCCCTCCCCCGGTTTGCGGCCGCGCAGGTTCTTGTCCTCGCGCACGATGACGGTGTCAAACGAGTGGCCGGCGAGGCGTCCATATTCCACGTGATCCTCGTCGCGCCGGTCGCCTGGTATCCCGATGACACCGATGGCGCGCGGAGGCGCCCGTCGGTCGTCGGCCTGCTGGCCGTTGGTCGGCCGCATCAAGAGCTCGATGAACTCGGTCAACCGGCGCATGCCATCGACGTTGTGGCAGTAGTCCAGGATGACCCTGTAGCCGTCGACCTCCATCTCGTTGAGACGTCCCGGTGCCTGGAAGAAGGACGTCGTGAACGTGCGCAGGCCCTGCCTGATGTCGTGCAGGTGCGCGCCGGCGGCCCACGCGGCAGCCGCAGCCGCCAGTGAGTTGGCCACGTTCATCCGCGCGCGGCCACCGAACGTGGCTGGGATGAGGTGCGTGTACAGCAGCGGCATCGTCCGGTCGGCGTGCCGCAGGACGACGAGCTCGCCCTCGTCACTCTGCTGAACCACGATCGCCGCGCCGCCGCGACCGCAGTGGCCGTCGATGCGATCAGCGGCCTCTGATCCCGGCTCGGCCATCGAGAAGTAGACGACGCGGCCGCGGGACTGGCGGGCCATCCTGGCAACAAGCGCGTCGTCCGCGTTCAAGACGGTCGTGCCCGAGCGTGGCACGGCGTCGACGATGACCGCCTTGACGTGTGCAAGCTGGCTCATGGTCTCCACTCCGCGCAGGCCAAGATGGTCGCCCGTGACGTTGGTCACCACCGCCACGTCGTTGCGGTCGTAGCCGAGACCCTCGCGCAGGATTCCGCCCCGGGCGACCTCGAAGACCGCGGTGTCGACAGACGGGTTCTGGAGAACCATCTGCGCGGATCGCGGGCCAGACATGTCGCCCTTCCGGATGAGCCGACCGTCGACGACGATACCGTCCGTCGTCGTCATCCCCACCCGCCGGCCCATCAACTTCAGGATGTGGCCGATCATGCGGACGGTGGTCGTCTTGCCGTTCGTGCCGGTCACGGAGATGATCGGGATGCGCGCGTTCGAGCCCGGGGCGAAGAGCAGGTCGATGACCGGCTTGGCCACGTACTGGGGCTCACCCTCGGTTGGATGGGTGTGCATGCGGAAGCCGGGCGCGGCGTTGACCTCGACTATCGCCCCGCCCTGCTCGCGCACCGGCACGGTGATGTCTGGCGCGATGAAATCGATTCCGGCCACGTCCAGGCCCACGACCTGGGCCGCGGTCTCGGCGATCTCGACGTTGTCGGGGTGCGCCTCGTGCGTTCGGTCGATCGCGGTCCCGCCGGTCGACATGTTTCCGGTCGAGGCAAGCTGGACGCGCTTGCCCTTGGGCGGCACGTCCTCCAGCGACAGGCCCTGCTTGGCGAGGAGCTCCTGCGCGGCGTCGGTCACGCGGATGCGTGTCAGGACCCGTTCGTGCCCGATGCCCCGGCGCGGATCAGCGTTCTCCCGGTCAACGAGCTCGCGCACGGTGTGCCTGCCATCGCCCACGACGCTGGCTGGGACACGCTCGGCCACCGCGGCTAGCTTGCCGCCGATGACCAGCACGCGGTAGTCGTTGCCGGTGACGTAGGACTCAACTACGACATCGCGGCCGCGGCTCTCGCCCAGGGCAATCGGGAACGCTCTGCGGACATCCGCTTCCGTGCGCAGGTCAAGACTGACTCCGCGGCCGTGGTTGCCGTCAAGCGGCTTGACTACGACCGGATAGCCGATCTTGAGCGCGGCAGCAGCAGCGCCGTCGTCCGATCGAACGACTTCCGACTTGGGCACGGGCAGCCCGGCCGAAGACAGGAGGCTGTTCGTCAGGCCCTTGTCCGACGCGATGTCGACCCCGATGGCACCGGTGCGCGAGGTCATCGTCGCCCGGATGCGCTGCTGGTGAACACCCTGCCCAAGCTGGACCAGGGAGTGTCGGTCGAGCCTGATCCAGGGGATGTCGCGCGAGACCGCTTCGTCGATCAGCGCGCCGGTCGACGGGCCGAACGCCTCGCGCTCGGCGAGCAGGATCAGGCGATCGAGCGCGTCGACGAAGTCCAGCGGCGCCTGTTCCGGCGAGACGAGGTGGTTGACCAGGGCAACCGCGATCCGGCCGGCCTCTAGACCGACGTCCCGCTCGCGGTACTCGTAAACCACGTTGTATTGCCCGGTCACACCGGCGCCGCGCGTCTTGCCCAGGTGAACCTCGGTACCGGCCAGGCTCTGGAGCTCGATAGCGACGTGCTCCGAGACGTGGCCCAGCCACGTTCCGTCGCGGAGACGGCTGATGAAGCCGCCGCGCCGGCCGAGCGAGCAGGCGTGCTCCTCGAGCGATGGCAGCAGCTCGACGAGGGCCTCGTTGAAACCGGGAACCAGGTTGCTGGGCCACGCCTCGAGCATGCCCAGGTCGACGTGCATCACGATCGCGGGCGTCCGCCACCAAACGTTCGGCCCGCGCAGCACGCGGGTGTCGAGGATGCGCAGCGTCGGTTGAGGGTGGACGCTCTTAGATCTTGCCTCCGCAGAGGCTACGGCTCTGCTGCGCGGCTCGGGCTGGCCACCGCTACCTCGGTTGCCATCCCTCGCCTTGCGAGGCGCGCGGGTGCTTGTGATCTGCTCCTCCTGCGTCAGCCCGAAGCGGCCGAGTCGGACTCCAGAGCGCGCAGCATAGGCGCCGCGACGCGCTCGCGACGCTCGAGATCGAAGCGATAGCCCTGCGGCAGCGAGTGCAGCACGACGTTGCTGATCATGACCGGCTTGTGTGCCTTGACCTCCCAGGCATCCGTCTCCGACTGGGCGCCGTCGAGAATCGTCACGCTGCGGCGGCCGATCACCTCGAGGACACGATCCGGCCCGACCACGCCTGCGGTGTCCTCGTCCACGCCGATGCCGAGCAGCGACGGGTTGGAGGCGATGATCGCCAAGAGACGGCCGAGCCGATTTCGAGCCTCGAAGTGCTGGTCGATGATCACGCCGGGCAAGATGCCCAGTCCTGCCGCCATTTGGACCATGCGCTGTTTCGGCGTGGAACCACTTGCGCCGAATGCGACCATGTGCGTGCTCATCGCGGAGGCACCTGCGCTCGTGCCAGCAATAACGGCGCCTTCGCGGTGACGCCTGACGATCTGCTGGGCAAGTGCCGTGCCCCCGATCGTCGACGAGAGGCGCAACTGGTTGCCGCCGGTCAGGAACACGCCGGTCGAATCGCGGACCGTGCGCGCGGCGTCCGGATCGTTGGCTTCCGCACGGGTCCAGGCGTGAATTGGATTGACCTCGGCAGCACCAAGCTCGCCGAACACGCGGCGATACATCTCACCCGCCAGCGGCCCGAGCGATGACGCGGTGCTGATCACCGCGATACGAGCATCCTGGCCGCCGGCCAGCTTGATGAAGCGAGTGAGAATCACCCGCTCGCGAACCTTGTCTTCTGCGCCACCAATGATGATGACGTGCCCCTCGGTCATCCGACGGAGTATGCCACGAGCCAACAGCTCGGGCCCGGCGGCTACGATTGGCGCGGGCGGGGGCGCCCAACACGTTCGGACGAGGAGGACGAACGCAGCCTCGCCCAACTCTGTTCTCATGATGCCGTGAACGAACGGTTGCGCGACCCGCGACGCCTCCTCGCAATCTGTTTGCTCGCGCTGACTGGCGGCCTCGTCCTCGCCTTCATCTGGGCGCGGGGCGAGCTGGCCGGTTCAGATGCACTCGCGTACTGGACAGGCGTCCATCGCTGGCTGGCCGGCGAGGACATCTACAAGGTCATACCCGGTCTCTACGTCGCGCCATCCGAGGGCGCCCTGCCGTACGCCTACTCGCCGTGGTCGTTGTACCTGTTCCTGCCCTGGGCGCTCATTCCGTGGGACATTGCCTGGTTCGTCTGGCGCGCGGCCAACGTCGCGCTGTTCGGGCTCTCGGTCGCGTGGGCCTATCGGCAGAGACCGCTCGGAACCGCCCTATTGGTGGCCTTGCTCGGTCCGTCAATAGCCGCCAACTTCGACACCGGCAACATAAACGTCTTCATCGCACTGGCCACGTGGGTCGGTTACTGGGCGCGCGGCTGGGTAGGCGGCCTGCTGTGGGCCCTGGGCGCCGGGCTGAAGTTCGTCCCGGCGCTGCTGCTTCCCTTCATATCGCGGCGCGCATGGCCGTACGGCATCGCGATCCTGGGCGTACTGGCCCTGCTGACGCTTGCGACGTGGCCGGACACACTGAGGCAGCTCGACATCGTGCTCAACTATCCGCGCCCGCTGCGGATCGACTACATGCTGCTGGCCTGGGGGATCGTCCCGTGGCTATGGGCGCGCCCTTGGCCGCCGCGCCTCTCGCGCGATTGGCTCCGCGACCGCGAGCAAGCGCCCGCGGAGGCGACCTGATCGAATCCCTGCTAGGGGTTCGGGTCGTAGCAGATGCCGTCCGGGGTCTGAGTCGCTCCCTGGTTATCAGTCCACAGGTTGGACTTGCCTGCGGGATCGTGGTCAACGGCCAGAGCGGCGAGCCAAATGGCACCAATAACCAGCGCGACGCCCATTCGCGTTCGGAACTGACCGGTCATGACCCCTCCTGCACATGGCCGGCGCGTGACGGTTGGCCGGTGACTCGATGGTGCGGATCACATCGGCCGAGGGGAAGGGGTCTTGTGGGTTTTGATGCCCTAGAGGTGCCTTCCGGTCCAAGTCGCAGGTGATCCGTCGGCTGCCTCAGAGGCCGGCTGACAGCTCGGACACCAATAGACGCGGCGCGGGTTACCGGTCGTTGAGACCGCGACCTTCGAACTGACCGCAGTGCCGCAGCGTCGACACGGACGACCCGTCCTCCCGTAGACGTAGAGATTTCCGGGCGTGCCCGGGCCGGTCGTAACACGTGCGCCTCCAGCCGCGTTCGCGCGCAGGAGCTGGGCACCCCGTTCCAGGATGCGGCGCAGGGTCCGGTCGCTGACATCGGCAAGGGGTGTGAACGGGTCGAGCCGCTCGAGAAAGCACAACTCGCTGCGATAGACGTTGCCCAGGCCGGCGACCGCGCGTTGGTCGAGGAGCGCATCGCCGATGCTCGTCCGGGCACGGCTGGGGTCGCGCAGCGCTGTTAAGGCTGCGTCTAGATTGGCGTCCTCGCGGGCCAGGTCCGGACCCAGACGCGTGACGGCTTGATGGATCGCGAGCGCGCGCGTTTCGAGCAACTCGACTGTCGGCGCGTCGAACGCTACGGCAACGGTTTGAGGCGTCTCGATAACCGCCACGGCCCTCGATGGGGCGCGCCGCCAGCGTTCCGCAGGCCGATAGCGATGCCACGATCCGTGCAGCCCGAGATGCGTGTGCAGCGTCAGGCCGTTGGAGAAGCCGATCAGAAGGTGCTTCCCGCGCGCCTCGACCGTGTCGACCCGCTGGCCAACGACCTTGTCGAGGCGAGCGCCCCCGGGCCGCCCGCGTGCCCCGGTCACCTCCTGGCCGACGAGCGCCTGGCCGAGGACGCCCGCGATTCGAGCGAGCGTGTCGCCCTCTGGCATCGATCAGGCCTTGAGCAGCCAGCCCCGATAGGCCCTCTGGAAGCCTGCTTCGGCCAGCAGCTCGGCGCGCGGGGATTCGGCGACGGGCACGCCATCGACGCGCTCGATCTGGAGGGAGCGGAAGCGCCCGTCGGCAACCAGCTGACGCAGTGCCGCGAGAGCCTGCGCTGCGATTTCAGCGTCGGCGAACGCGGGCAGGGTCTGGAGGGTCTTGCCGCCACGCTCCAGGTAGAGAACCGGTTCGCCGTCGATGAGTACGACGTAGGCGCCCGCGGCTCGTGCCAGCGGGCGGCGATCCTCCTCCGACCAGCGCGGCCAGGCCAGTGCCGCTCCGTACGGGTTGGCGGGGTCCGAGGCGGCAAGGATCAACGCCTCTGCCGGGGCGCGGTCCCCGCTCGGATCGGATCGCTCGGCGCGCAACCTGTCCAGCGCGGCCGGGATGCAGAACTGGGCACCGCCCAGGCCTTCAACGAAATACCCGCGGCGGACGCGGCCGCGCTCTTCCATCTCGCGCAGCACCGGATATACAGCGGAGAAGCCGCCCGGTAACCCCTCGCCTGCGACCGTGTCGCGGGTCACGACCCCATATGCGTCCAGCAGGCGCAACGCCTGGGCATGCCGACGCTCGGTGTCGGTCGGGGCGCCACCTCTCAGTGCAATGGCCGTCGCCAGGGCATCGGTAACGAGGGACCAGCGGCCGGCCGCCTCGGGCGGACCCATGCGCGCGGTCGAAGCGAAACGTGGGCGCGGGCCAGAGGCGCCACCTGACCTACGGCCGGATCCGGATCGCGGCCAGCGCAGGGCTCGAAGCGGCGCAAAGGTGTCGTTGGTGACCTCGGTCGTCCAGACCAGGTCCCACAGCGCGTCCAGGAGCTCGCGCTCGCGAACAGGTCGCTCACCGCGCCCCCCGGCCGCCCGCAGAGCGGCCGCCAACAAGTCGCGATAGAAGGACGCTCCGCGCTCGGCGAGATGCGAGCGGACGACGTCGTGCAGCCAGCTGGGCTGCGGCGGCTGGGCGGGCTCCGACTGCATCAGGAGCAGCGGTAGGCGGTCCGGCCGGTAGAGCGCGACCCGTCCGTCGTCCTGGCCCAGGGAACCGAGCCCGATCCAGACAACCTCTCCCGCGGCGCCGAGCTCGTCAAGCAGTCGCGGCGAGTAACCCGCAACCCTCGCAGGCAGGACGTCGCGTTCGAGCACGCTCGCCGGCAGGGGCGTGCCTTCGAGCTGCGCGATCACCTCGGCCGTTCGATCGATGCCCGTCCGGCGTTCGCCGATGCCCTGCCAACGCGGCAGGAAGCGCGCCAGCGCCTGCGGCTCCACCGGTTCGATCTCGCGCCGCAATCGTGCAAGAGACCGTCGACGGAGTAGGCGGAGAACGTCTGGATGACACCACTCGCGCTCGACGCCGTCTGGTCGGAATTCGCCGCGCAGGATGGTGCCGGCGGCGAGCATGCGCTCCAGCTCCACCTCCACGTCCGTGACCGGCAATCCCCACCGCCCTGCGGGCTCTGTTGCCAGGTACGGGCCATGGTGCCGCGCCCAGCGCATGAGCAACCCGGCCAACGCGTCGACCGATGGGCCGAGCAGCGCCTGCGGCACACCCAGCGGCACCGCGATGCCGAGCGCGTCCCGGTAGCGCGCGACGTCCTCCATCGCGATCCAGCGCGCCTCTCCGCGCATGCGCACGAGGACAGCCCGATGATCCGCGGCCAGTGCCTCGAGCCACTCTCCGGCGGCGGCCTCGCGCGCGCGCTCGTCCTGGCCACGCACTCGCGCCGAGACCTCGGCGGCTGAGAGGTCGCCCAGCCGTCGCAGCAGGTCGTGCACCGCGTCCGCTGAGCCCGCGGCGCGATCGGGCGTCAGGAACTGGAGTTCCAGCTCGAGCTCGGCCAGGGCCTCGGCGTCGAGCAGCTCGCGCAGCTCCTCGGCGCCGAGCAGTTCGCGCAGCAGGTCTCGATCGAGCGCAAGGGCCTGTGCCCGCCGGTCGACCAGCGGCGCGTCGCCCTCGTACATGTAAGAGGCGATGTAATCGAACATCAACGAGCTCGCGAAAGGCGACGCGCGGCGGGTCTCGACGCTGACCAACCGGATCTCGCGACGCTCGATTGCGGCGAGGATGCCGCGCAGGGCGGGCAGGTCGAACACGTCCTGGAGGCACTCGCGGTACGTCTCGAGGATGATCGGGAACGATCCGTATCGGCTCGCGACGGACAGCAGCTGCGCCGACCGCTGACGCATCTGCCACAGCGGAGTCCGCTGGCCGACACGACGGCGCGGGAGCAAGAGCGCACGTGCGGCATTCTCGCGAAAGCGGCTCGAGAACAGCGACGACCCGCCCAGGGCGCCGATGACGAGTTCCTCCACGTCCTCGGAGCCGATCCGAACGGCTTCCTCGGCTGCCGCGACTGCCCCCACCGCGTGGCCGTCACCGTTCAAGCCGTCACCGTTCAAGCCCGAACCGCCCAGCTCGTCCGTCATGGGCAGCCTGATGACGATGCCGTCGTCGGACCAGATCGGTTGGACGTCGAGCCCCAGCTTTTCGCGAAGTCGTGCTTCGATCGCCAGCGCCCAGGGTGCGTGAACACGGGCACCGAATGGCGTCAGCAGGCAGATGCGCCAGTCGCCCAGCTCGTCGCGGAATCGTTGGAGCACGATCGTTCGATCGGTCGGCAGGACTCCGGTCGTCGACTGCTCTTCCGCCAGGTAGTCGAGGAGGTTGCCGGCGGCAAGAGCGTCCAGCTTGTGGTCGTCGCGCAATCGTTTCTCGGCGCGCTTCCGTCCGCGCGATCCGTCGGTCGCCTCGTCGTTGATGGTTCGCGTGAACTCGCCCAGGGAACGCCCCAGCTCAATCGGCCGGCCCGGGCCGTCGCCCTTCCAGAACGGGATCTTGCCCGGCTCGCCCGGGGCGGGGCTGACGAGGACGCGGTCGTGGGTGATCTGCTCGATGCGCCACGCGCTCGCGCCGAGCAGGATGACCTCGCCCTCACGCGCCTCGTAGACCATCTCCTCGTCCAGCTCGCCAACCCGCCGCCCACCGCTGCGGGCTGATCTCGCGCGTGTCGTGGCGCGCGACCCGTCGCTTTCCGCATCGTCGACCAGGTAGACGCCGAAGAGGCCACGATCCGGGATGGTCCCGCCACTAATCACGGCAACGGTGCGCGCGTCGCGACGCGTCTCGACGGTGCCTGCGCCGCGATCCCAGA
>CAYZEJ010000010.1:0-34974 GCA_964477545.1 uncultured Anaerolineaceae bacterium
TGACGAACAAGCACCTGCTGCCGATCTACGACCGGCCGATGATCTACTACCCGATAGAGACGTTGCGCGGGATGGGCATCCGCGAGGTTATGGTCATCCTCGGCGGGAAGAGCATCGGCGACATCGTCGAGCTCCTCGCCGACGGCAGCGAGTTCGGGCTCGACCTCACGTATCGCTACCAGCGCGAGCCGCTAGGCATCGCCCACGCCATCGGACTGGCGCGCGACTTCGTCGGCGACGAGTGCTTCTGCGTCGTGCTCGGCGACAACCTGCTGCGCGGGCCTGACCTCGCCGACGTAGCCGCAGAATTCGAGTCTGGTGCCTTCGGCGCGGGCTGCCTGCTCTACCAGGTCAAGGATCCGCAGCGATTCGGCGTCGCGGAGCTCGATGGCGGCGGGAACGTCGTCGCGTTCGAGGAAAAGCCGGAGCGTCCGAAGAGCGACCTGATCCCGATCGGGGTGTACTTCCTGCGCCCGGACGCGTTCGCAGTGATCGACGGGCTGCGGCCGTCTGGCCGTGGCGAACTCGAGATAACCGAGGTCCTCAATCACTACCTGCGCAACGGCGGGTTCATGGCCCGCCGCTACGAGGGACACTGGTCGGATGCCGGGACGACCGAATCGCTGCTGGTCGCGGCGAGGATGGCGGCCGCCGATGACGTGGCGACGGGATAGGTAGTTAGCTACCCGCGGGCGCGCCTGGCAGCCATAACGAGCAGCGCGAGTCCGCCCGCGGCTGCAACCAGCATGACCAGCAGGCTCAGCCCACTGGTCTCCGGCGCCAGTCGCAGCCAGATGATGTCCGCGGCGTCCGACAGCCCCGTGGGGTCATAGACGCGCAGGGAGCCGAGTGGAGCGTAGGCGCCTGGCTCGAATTGGCGCCAGTAGCCGGTGGTATTGACCTGGTTGTCGCCGCGGTTGATCCAATAGCGAAGCTGATCGGCCGCCAGGAGGCTCACATTGGCCGCGACGCCGATCGAAGCGAGCGCGGCGAAGATCCACCGCACATGACGTTGGCCGAGCATCAGGGATGCGCCGGCCAGAATGGCCAGCAGGGGAAAGATCGGCAGGAGAAATCGGGGGCCGTAGCTGACGTTGCCGAGCGAGGTCCAAACGGCGTAGGCACCGACCCACAGTGCGATAGGCAGCACCAGGGCAACGGTCTCCGGGATTCTCCGAACACGGAGGAGGGCCAGGACTCCGAACGGAGCGAGGACGGCGAGCGGAAAGTGCCACGGAATCCCGCGGCCGGGGCTAACCAGGTAGGCCAGCGTCGTCGCGATCGCGTCGATTGGGCCCTCGATGTTATAGCCGAAGTCGAGAGGGTCGCCGCGGCGAACCTTGTTGACGAAGAAGCTCACGGCGAGGCCGAGCGCGAGGCCGCCGATGGCCAGCGCAGCGGCCTTGATGCGCTGCACGGCTAGCGAGCCGCCGGTGCTTGGCCAGACGATTATGGCGAGCCAGATGAGAAGGCTGAACACACCATCGACGGGCCTCGCCAGCACGGCTAGTGCGGCGACGGGCACGAACATCGCCTTCTCGCGCGTGCTGGAGGCCCGCCGAGACCTGAGCGCGAGCAGGATTCCGACAACGAGCAGGAGCGTCGTCAGCGGTTGCGCAAAGTCGGCGTGGCCGTAGAAGAACAAAGGACTGGCCAGGCCCGCGGCCAGGGAGGAGGCGAGCGCGATGCGCGGGGACAGCCCGATTTCTCGGGCCAGGAGCAGGGTCGCGGCGGCCGTGAGCGCCACGATCAGGCCGTTGACCCACGACATCAGCGCATACACGGGGTCGGCGTAAAGGAGGCGCATGTCCATGGCTATCCCGAGGTCGAACACGGGCTGTAGGTCCTGCAGCGGCGAGAGGACCGCCGCCAGCGGAAAGAGCACGAGCGGATAACCGACTGGCCAGGGGACCGCCCTTGCTACCGACCCCCAAACGAGGGGTGGATCGAGGAGCAGGCTGCCCTGCCAGGCGAGCGTCGTCGCGCTGCGGTAATAGGCGAGGCCGTCTACCGAGTAGAGATGTCCCGAAAGCGTCGCCAGTGAGAGCAGGAAGACGCCGGCTGCGACAAGAATGGCGAGTCGGCTCGTCGGCAGCACGGGCCGATTGTAGGTCGCCGCCATATCATCGGAAGGTGCGCCTTCTGGTGACCGGCGGGGCGGGATTCATCGGCTCTGCTTTCGTGCGCCGACGGATGGCCTCGACGGATGACTCGGTCGTCGTACTCGACAAGCTGACGTACGCGGCCAACCGGTCGAACCTCGCGCTGGTCGAAGGATCCCCGCAGTACGCAGACCGATTTGGGTTCATCCATGGCGACATCTGCGACGCGGAGGTTGTGGGTCGGGCGGCTGCTGGCGTGAACGCAATCGTCAATTTCGCCGCCGAGACGCATGTCGACCGCTCGATCGTTGACGCCGACGCGTTCCTGCGCACCGGGGTGATGGGCCTCAACGTGCTGCTCGACTTCTCGCGGAGGTCGAGCGACGCCGGGCGCCCCGTGCGGCTCGTCCAGGTCTCGACCGACGAGGTGTATGGGTCGGTCGAATCCGGCGAGCGCTCTGAAGGTGACCCACTCGTCCCGCGGAGTCCCTATGCGGCCGCGAAGGCCGCCGGCGATCTGCTCTGCCTGGCCTTCCACGAGACGTACGGCCTGGACGTCGTGGTCACGCGAGGAGCGAACACCTACGGCCCCTATCAGCATCCCGAGAAGCTGATCCCGTTGTTCGTTACCAATGCGCTCGATGACCGGCCGCTGCCGATGTACGGCGACGGCGCCCAGCGCCGAGACTGGCTGCACGTGGACGATCACGCCGACGCAGTGGCACTTGCACTTGACCGCGCCACGCCGGGCGCGGTGCTGAACCTGCCGGCGGGCGAGGAACGCGCCAACCGGGACGTTGCCCTGATGCTGCTCGACATGCTCGGCAAGCCACGGTCTCTCCTGCGAAGGGTCGCCGACCGCCCGGGGCACGATCGGCGCTACGCCATGGACGGGAAGCGCATGGCGGCGCTCGGGTGGAAGCGGCGTGTGGCCTTCGATGATGGCCTGCGTGCGACAGTCGACTGGTATGTCCAGAACCGCGACTGGTGGGAGCAAATGCGCGGTCCGGAATGGGCGGACTGGTACGCCACGCAATACGCCGCGCGCCTGGAGCAGTCGACTCCAGCCTGATGGTGGGTCGCATCGCGGTCAGCGGAGCGGGAGGCCGGCTCGGGTCCGCGTTGGTTGATGAGCTCCACCGGACGGGCGCAGACGTGATCGCCTGGAGTCGGCCGGACTACGACCTCGACGATCCGGGTAGCGCAGTCCGTGTCGTGGGCCGTGACCGGCCGGCGCTCGTCTACCACGCGGCCGCTTGGACGGACGTCGACGGTTGCGCTCGAGACCCCGAGCTAGCCATCCGCCGGAACGGGCTCGCGACTGCCGAAATGGCACGCGCCTGCGCCGAGGTGGGTGCGGATCTCGTATACGTGTCGACGAACGAGGTCTTCAATGGGGAGCGCGACGACGGCCAGGGCTATGCCGAGGACGACGAGCCGGATCCGCCCAATCCATACGGGCTGAGCAAGCTGCGCGGCGAGGAGGCAGTGCGAGGCGCCTTTGCGAGTGAGGCGGCGAAGGCGTGGATCGTGCGCACGTCGTGGGTGTTCGGACTGCCGGGCAACGACTTCCCGGCGCGGATCGTTGCTGCCGCCGACGCCCTGCCACGCGGCGATCCCTTGCGCGTGGTGGGTGACGAGGTGGGCCGGCCGACGAGCGCACGAGACCTGGCCCGAGCCCTCGCCATGCTGCCCGAGGAGGCCTCAGCCGGCACGTACCACGTGGCGAATGCCGGACGGGCCTCACGCCTCGAGTGGGCCAGCGCGGTGATCGAGCGCTGCCGCCCCAACGTCGCGCTCGAGGAGATCAAACTCGCAGATCGCCCACGGCCATCACGGCCGCCCAGGTGGGCCGTGCTGGATACCGCCAAGGCCGAGGGGCTCGGCCTCTCGCTGAGACCCTGGTCGGCAGCGCTGGCCGACTACCTCGAGGAGCTCTGCCCAGCCCGCTGAGCGGCGGCGATCGCCTCGGCCAGCGACGGCGCTGCCTCGTCGCGCCCAGAAAGGATCGGCTGTCCCGCAGGCCAGTCGACGGCAGCCTCGAGATCGTTCCAGGCAAAGCCGTGCTCGTCAGTTCCGTCGTACTCGTTCGTGACCAGGTAGAGCAAGGTCATTGGCTCGATCGCCCACAACCCGTGCGCGACGCCCTCTGGGATCACGATCGCCTCGCCTGCTCCGAGCAGCTCCGCGTGGGCCGACGAAGACGCCGTCCCCGTGGCCAGCCGGGCCCGGATGTCTACCAGGCTGACGTGGGCGCGGCCTTCGAGGACGACCCACATGTCGGTCTGGCGCAGGTGGAAATGAAGCCCGCGCAGCACCCCGGTCTCAGACCGAGAAAGGTTCGCCTGGACGAACGGCGCCACACCGTTTGGCCGCGTCCATGACTCTCGCCATAGCTCGCGGAACGAGCCGCGGCCATCCTCGTTCAAGTCCAGCGTTCGACGCAGGACGCCGGGCAGTGGGGCTGAGCGCCAGTCGTCGGTCACGCCATCAGGATAGAGCCAGCGAGACACCCTTCTCAGTGGGCTAGCATCCACGCCCATGCCCGTGGAGCCCGAGAACCCGCCCATCTCGATCGTCGCCTGCACTGGTCAGGGCTGGCCGCATATCGAGCGCTTCGTGCGCTCATTCGAGGTCGCGGCCGGCCGAGTAGGCGGTGAGGTCGTCATCGCCGACGGCAGCGGGCAGACACCCCCGCCGGAGGAGGCGCTGGCTCCCTTCACGCGCTGGTTGAGCTTTCCGCGATCCTCGGTCTTCCAGCTCAGGCCGGGTGCGATCGAGGCAAGCCGCGCCCCGATCGTGGCGTTGACGGAGGATCACTGCCTCGTTGCCGAGGACTGGGCGTCGGCGATGCTCGAGGCCCACGCCGACCATCCTGATACGCCCATCATCGGTGGCGCCGTCGACAATGCCGCGACGGCTCGAGTCGCCGATTGGGCCGGCTACTTCACGGTCCAGGCGCGCTGCCTTCCGCCCGTGCGAGCCGAACCCCGTGACCGCCTGAACCACGCGAACATCTCGTACAAGCGATCGGCGCTGGAGCGGATGCGGTCATTCGACGGCCTCGGCCTGCTCGACGCCATGCAGCAGGCCGCGACGGCCATCGAGACAACAGATCGGGCTGCGGCGCGCATAGACCCGCGTCCGGTCGTTTACCACGACCAGAGCCTACCCATGCGCCGATTCGTCGCCGAGAATTTCCACGCAGGCCGGACCTACGGTGCCTTCGTCCGTGCGCGAGGTGGCCGGCGTCGCTGGCTGCGGCTCATCGCAACGCCGGCGATGCCAGCTGCCCGGATCGGATGGGTCGCTTCGAAGGGCGCCCGGTCTCGCCATCGCGCGCACCTGGCATCGGCCCTGCCGTTTTCGCTGCTGCTCCTGTTCGCGCAGGCGGGCGGCCAAGTCGTCGGCCTACTCAGCGGGCCGGGCAGCAGCCCACTCGAAGTCGGCGGCTGATCAGTAGTGAATTTGGCGCTCTGGCCATTTCTCCTGGCGGTCGTCGCGGCCGCAGTTGCAGTGGGAGGCTGGATCGTCTGGCGCCGTCCACAGATGGCCCTGCCGGTCTTCGTCATCGGCCTCGTCGTCCACAACTTCACTCTCATGGTCCTGATCGATTCAGGAACCCCAACAGTGGCCGTTCGGGTGATCCAGCTGTGGAAGGAGGCATACGTAGCTCTCCTTGCGCTCCGGCTCGTCGTTGATATCTACAGGTCAGGTGGCGCGGCCTTCCTGCGGCGCTGGCTGGTCGAGTGGCGGACACTGCCAGTCGGGCTGCGGGTGCTGGACCTCACGGCGTTGGCGTTTGCCGCCGTGCTGGTCATCTATGCGCTCGTGCCAACTGATTTCCTGCCCCCGCCAGCGCCGTCCTGGGCTCAACGCCTCCTCAGCTTCAGGACGTTCATGCTGATACCCACCATCTATCTGTTCGGTCGCGTCTGGTCGCCATTGACGTCCTTTGACCGCCGCGTCCTGGCCATATCCGTGGTGGCCGCGGCGGCGGTCGTCTCCGTATTCGGCCTGATCGAGCTGTGGTTCATTCCAAGCCGGGTCTGGCTCGACTGGGGCATCCGCGAGTTCAATCTGTTTCAGGGATTCGCCTACCGCGGCCCGGGCGGGCTCCCGGAGAATTTCTTCCAGGGCACGACCTCGGGTCTGGGTCTCCGCAGGATGGTTTCGACTTACATCAGCCCCCTGGGCATCGCCTACACCGGCCTGCTCGTCGTCCCCCTCGCATTGACGCTGGCACTGAGCAGCCGACGAGCCAGGTGGCCGTTGGCCGCGTTCGGCCTGGTGGTGATCGGAATTGCTCTCAGCGTCACCAGGCTGGCGCTGATCTGCCTCGCGGTCGAAATCGTCGTGCTTGTGCTGGTCATGCGGAATCGGTGGGCCACCGCGGCAGGAGCGTTCGCCCTCGCGACGATCGCGGCCGCGTTCCTCGTGTATCCGAACTTCGGGCCTGTCGTGTCCTCCAGCCTGGCGGATGTACGACCACCACTCGGCGCCGAGATCCTCCGGCTGGGCAGCGGATCCGGGCCTGTACTGACGACCGGGCCCGGACCGACGACCGCGCCAGACGTCGGCAACTTGCCCGGAGACATGCTCAACCGGTTGGCGACCGGTAACGACCCTTCGATCCAGGCCCACGTCACGTCCGTGCGACAAGGCGCGGAATTCGTCGTCGCGCACCCCCTCGGCGTCGGCCTGGGCGCATCCACTCCCAGGTTCGGCACGGCGACAGGGCCCCACGAAAGTGCGCTGTTTCAGATCGGCGCGGAGACAGGACTCCTCGGACTGGGCCTGTTCAGCCTGCTTTATGGCGGCATCATCGTCGTCTGCCTGATCAGCGTCTTCCGGCTCTCGACAGACCTGTCTCGGGCGATGTTGCCGATGCTCGTCGGGGTGGGCGGACTGGCGCTGGCTCCAGTGGTCCTCACAAGCCAAGTCTGGGGAAACCTGTCGGTGACGTTCCTCTTCTGGTGGGCCGCAGGCGCTGCGATGACACTCATGGGCCGCGGCGAAGCGCATCTCGATAGCCCCGCAACCGGGCCGTCAACGGCCACATCTGGCGACGGGTGACCGCGCGTTTGAGACCCGTTACCAGCGCACCTGGCACGGCAACCGGCAACAGCCAGCGGTAGTGCTTCGCGGTTAACCGGAAACCTGTCTCGTGCACCATGCGCTCGCGAGCCACCGCCTCCGTTCCCGACGACGTTCGGTGAACCACCACTGACCGTTGCGCCGTCACCAGGGAATACCCAGCTCGCACGGAGCGCAATGAAAGATCCACGTCCTCGCCGTACATGAAGAACGATCTATCGAGGCCTCCGATGGACCGGATCAGCTCCCACGGGAGCAGCAGACTGCAACACGGCAGGTAGGGCACGGACCTCCACGACGGCGGTCTGTTGACGACCGCTTCACCGGTGGGGCGCGTACGCCGCGTCGGAAGTCGGGCCTCCATTCGCCACGGCAGAAACCGCGCGTGCTCGGACCAGATCACTTTGGTTTCCTCGTCCTCGACGAGGGAGCTGACCACGGCATGCCCGCCTGCGCGGCGTTGCGCGGCGAGGAGCTCGGCGAATGCCGAGAGCTCGGCGACCGCGTCGTTGTTGAGCAGCCACACATGGTCCAGCGGGGTGCTCGCCTGGGCCTCGATCCCGATCATGACCCCGCGCGCGAAGCCGGTGTTGCGGTCCGTATGGACCACCGTCACCCGGTCGCCGGAGTCCTGCCCTGGGTCCGGGTACCGCGTTGGACCGTTATCAACCACGACGATCTGCCCCGGGCTGAGGCTGCCGCTCAGGACGGAGGCCACCGCCCTGTCGGTGAGCAGCGGATCCCCGTAGTGGACGATGATCGCCCGGGTGGCCGAGGCCATGCCTTCTAGGGCGTCGAGGTCATCCACCTGTGGATCACCCACCTCCGCGGAGAGCCCGGAAGAACTCGAGCTCCGTCCTGTGCAGGTTCAGCGCGAGGTCCGAATCCGTCGCGTGAAATGCGCAGATGTCAGCGTAGCGGACCCCGTTGCGACCGCTGAAGAATGCATCCATGTCCGACAGCAGCCGCTTCTCCTGCAAGTCCAAAAGGAACATGAAGTCGCCAGTGTTCTCGTACATGAGCGCGTACCGATAGCCAGCCGTACCCAATACATCGAAGATGCGGATTGCGCTGCCGCCGGCCCGCGCCGTGAGGTCCGGGTCGTACTCGAAGAACAGCGCAGGGCGCGCGGTTGCGAGAAGGTCAACCGCTCCGGCAATGATCTGATAGTCCATCCCATCGGTGTCCGATTTCACGAACTTCGGGGCATCAAACCTGGGATGAACCAGGATGATTTCGCCGAGACTGCGCAGCGGGATGGTCCCTTCATCCGACCGATCCATGGCCAGGCGCGCCGTGCCCCTGGTTGTCTCGACATGCGCCGCAATCGGACCTGACGTGCCGCCGACGAACGCACCCTCGATCTCCACGTCGTCCAGCTGACGCATGTTGCGATGAAGCAGTGGGAGGTAGGTCGTCGATCCCTCGACGCCCAGGATCGGATAGTGGGCGTGCTGTCGAACCATCGCCGCGGTGTCGCCCACGTTGGCGCCGATGTCGATGAATGTCAGTTCGGGGTACTTCTGCTGAACGGTGGCGCCGATTCGTCCGATGTTCGACAGGTATTGCGGGAATGCCCGCCGGTAGTAGGGAAGCTCATGCGACATCGGCATCTGGAGGGCCACCTGGCCTATCTGGTAGGTCACCAACGGATCATGCAGGCGGACCTGGAGCCTGCGCGCCGCCCTGACGGCCTTGGATCCGAGACCGCGCACGCCAGTGGCACCGTCGAGCCGTAATCCGGCGTCGAGCGTCCACTGGCCCAGGCTCATCGGTTACCGACGGACGGGCGCAGCCGGCGGACCGTGCGTCGCCCGATGGCCCGGTAGCCGTACGGCGCCAGGTGCCGCATGTGGCTCAGGGCCTCACGAAATCTGCCACGCCGTGCCGACGAACCAGAAGCGCGCAGCAACGCCCTGAGCATCTCGGGTTCGAAGCCCGTGGGCACCCAACTGCGCCCGTACCGTCTGATCATCCGCTCCATCTCCCCGAGCCGCGGCAGACCCCCGCTCTGTGTCTTCGTCTCCGCGTACATGCGCACCTCGGCCATCACCTCCGGCAGGTAGCGCACTCCGCCGCGGGACCCGAGCCTGATCCAGAGGTCGTAGTCCATGACGTAATGGAGGTCGACGTCGAGCCCTCCAACGGCCTCGAATGCCGTGCGACGAAAGAACGCGGCCGGCTGTTGGACGAAGTTGGTGCGGTTGATCAGGTTGCCGATGCTCCACTCGTCGCCATGTCTGACTGAATCCAGTGAACGGCCAGCGCGGTCGATGAAGACCGCCTGACCGTAGACCAGATCGAGCGCGGGATCCTCCGCGAACGCTTCGACCGCCGCGGTAACGGCACCCGGCATGTATCGGTCATCAGCATTCAGCCAGGCGATGATCTCGCCTGAAGTTGCGGCAAAGCCGCGATTGATCGCGTCAGATTGCCCATCATCGGGGCCCGACGTCCATCGAAGGAGCCGGCCTTCATGCCGGCGCAGGACGTCCACTGTCCCGTCGCCGCTCCCGCCGTCGACGACCAGGTACTCGAGGTTCGGGTAGTCCTGACCGAGGACGGAGAGAATCGTCTCCTCGATGAACTCCGCCTGGTTCAGCGATGGTGTGACTATTGAGACCAGGGGAAGCTCGACCGTTTCCTTCACAGATCGAGCATGCTAGGGCCTGCGGTGGCGACCACGAGAGGACCGACTGAGCGAGCAGTGAGCACAGCAACCAATGGTGCACGTCCAACTCGGTTCCTGGTCCTGGGTTGGGGTCACACCGGAACCACCCTGATCAGCGGCATCCTGCACATCAATGGCTATGGCAGCTTCAACGTCTCGCAATTGTTCGAGAACACACGCCTTAACAGCCTCAACCAGCGAATCCTTGACGGCGCGCATGTCGGCGAGACCGAGATCGAGACCTTTCTGGCGGCGGTCGAAAGACGGACGAAGGGACGATGGTCGCTCAAGGATCCCCGGCTCTCCGAGACAGTGGGTCGTTTCTATGCCCACATTCGCGAGCCAGTTGGAATCATCGTCAACTATCGCCATCCAGGGCCCACTGTCAGAAGCCTGTACAGGGAGCGCGAACTGTACGAGAGCCCACCTCAGCCCAAGAGAGATGCAGGTGAGCTCTGAGGATGAGTGGCTGCGGCGCAACCGAGCGGTCCTCCAGTTCCTCGACACCCAGCATCACAGCCCGGTGCTCATCGTCCGATACGACGATCTCCTCGCTGGAACCCTCGATGAATCGTTGTGCAGGTTCATGGGCCGCACGGTCGATACGACGTTCATCGATCCGCGCAAACGACACTCAGAACCGATGGAAGTACGGCAGGAGCTGCTCGATGTCTACGAGAAGCTGAACCGCCGATTCGAAGCCAACAGGGAAGAGATCGCGCACCACGCATCCGGTCCGGGTGAGCGCGCGCCGCGGCCAGTCTGCGAGAACGAGGATGTACGTCGCCTACATCCGATTCCTCAACGATCAGCGCGAGCGACTCGCACGTGTCAGGAAGCGCGCGGCTGGCTGAACTAACCGAGCAGTCGATGTCCCAACCGGACTATCCGCTGGCGGATTGGCGCTGGCAGGGAGCGAACGGTCGCCCGGATAGCGCGCCCCGCGGCGCGAGGCAGCGCGTGCCTGGGTACGGACGTGTGGTACGAGGTCACGGCTGCCCAGGACAACTGAAGTCGGCGCAGGCGCCCTTCGTGACTCAGCTGTGGAGAGCTCTCCGACTCGATCGCCTCGGTGACCTGGGCGGCGAAGCGGTCCCAACTGAAATGGCGATCGAGCGCCTCCCAATTCTCACGCTGTAGGCGACGCAACTCGGTTTCAGGGGCCGCCTGGAGCCGCCCCAGGATCGCGACGGCTCCAGCAGCATCATCGAGTGGGACGTTGGTGATCCCCGAGACGCCCGAGTAGCCGCTCTGCGGAGTGCACACGGGGATGAGGCCCCAGGCCATCGCCTCCAAGATCGTCGTCGGGTTGGCATCTGCCCAGCCGACCGTGATCTGGAAGTCGAAGCCCGCGATGAGCTCGCGGCCCGCCTGGCTCGAGAAGTCCTGCCACCCCAGACGCGTGACACCGGGAAGTCTTCGGCTGCCCGGCCCGATCCAGGCGAATTCCGATCCCGGCAGGCGGCGCGCGATCTCGCCCAGATACGGCATGTTCTTCATCCGCATTGAATGGCCGATGTACACGAAACGACGGTTGCCGGGCGGATTGAATGCGACCTTGAGCGGCGGGTAGTCCGCGCGATCGACCGCGAGATCCAGCCGGGCCATTTTGGGGGCCCAATGCGAACACGCCGATTGGCCGACCTGCGAGAACCAGAACTCGCCTGTGATCGCCAGGTAGAGGTCGCAGCGGCCGATGATGGGGTCCAGGAACGCGACCTGGGCGAGATCGCCGTTGTACGGCGAGAGCATCAGCACACGGCCCCAGCCTGCATCGCGGCTGCTCCGCTCGAACACGGTCCCGCGACGAGGGTGTGGATGTCCGACCAGGGCAGCGTCGGGCTCGGGCTCGATCGCGTATCGCGCCTCCCAGTCGTGATAGATCACCCGGTATTGCCCCTCGAGCCGCGCGCCAAGGTTGCGCCCGATTGCGTGGGGGGCCGAGATCGCGGGACCGTGCGGGTATACGAGGTGGACCGTGGATATTCCCGGCCGCCCATTCGCCGGGGCGCTCGAACCGTCGGTCATGTGGAAGCGGCACCTGAGCGTATGCGCGCAAGCAGCCGCGGAACGTACCAGGCGGACGGCAGCAGGATAAAAATGAGCTGCGCGATGATGCTGCCGTAGACGGCGCCCGCGACTCCGACTCGCGTGACGAGGAATACGGAGACCGCAACGTTGCAGACCGCCATGAGAATCGCTCCCACGGCCTGGAACGCGATCACGTTGGCACCGTTCAGGAGCATCGCGATCGGCCCGCTCAGACTGAGCATCATCGTCCAGATAGCGAGGCCGACGAGCAGCAGCGGGGTCGGCGAAACGGCGGAGCCGACCCACAGGCGAAGGATCTCCGGGCCGGCGACGAGCAGAAGCAGCGCGGCGGGCACGTTGACCGCGAGCGCGAGCCGTACCGAGCGACGAAGTGTCCGGCCCACCCAATCGGCGTCGCCACGAGAGATGGCCTCACGATATGCCGGCCACAGCGGGGCGAGGGCGAAGCTGACCATGATCGGCGCCAGGGAGAACAGCTTGGCCGGGACGGCGTACTCCTGGACCGACGCTGAGCCCATGATCTGGGCAATGACGATGTTGTCGAGCTGGTAGGCAGCGACACCGGCGGCCTGTAGGACCACGAACAGGAGGCCGACCCGCAACAGCCACCCGGCAGTGTTCAGCCGGAAGTCGCGCACCTTGGGTGACAGCCACGGCCGGTGCCAACGGAACAGCGCGAGCGCGTTGAGCAGGGCTGCAACCAGGCCGACGCCGGTGAGGGCGACGATCAACAGCGGGAGGCCCGCGCGTGCGCCGATCGCCACGAGGAGGCCCACGAGCGAGCCGATGCCCGCGGCGAGCGCCCAGAGGCTGGATACATAGCTTGATTGGTAGGCGGCCTGGACGATCGCCACGATGCTGAGCGGCAGCCCAATCACGAACAGGCCGACGAGGGTGGCGGCCACCGGTCCGGCCTCGTCGATCGCCTGCGGGGAAGTGACATTGAATAGTCGCGCCCACGGGACGGACGGATAGATCACGATCATGACCGCCGCGATCGCGAAGGCGATCAGTGTCAGGAGGATCAGGGCGGTCGAGATCGCCTGTCGTGCCCTTTCACGATCATCAGGGCCGGTCGAGTCCGACACGATCTGCAATAGGCCGAGGCCGATGCCCAGATCGAGAGGTCCCAGCACGAGGAAAAGGGAGCTGATGGTCAGCCACATCCCGTACCGGTCGGCGCCGAGATAGCCGATGACCAGCGGAACGGTGATGAATGAAACCAGGATTCCAACGCCGCGGGCACTGGCACTGAGCACCGTCGACCACGCGATACGTCGATATCGCTCTGCCGAACGCCCTTCAGCGGTGGACGTGTCAAATGGTCGGCGGCGCAGCAGCCTCTTCCATCGTGCGGCCTGTCTCGCGACGCCCCAGGCGTTCATGCGTTTGCTAGCTAGACAGGCTGGCGTGCGGCCCCAGGGCCCCCAGGCCACTCGGACAGGATGTCCTGATACCAGGTGAGCGTGTCATCGATCTGTCGCTCGAGATCGAAGCGGTTTGCGGCGTCCGCTGCAGCATTCGCGGACAGGGCCAGCCGTAGCGACTCATCGCCGAGCAAGCTGGCGGTCGCGGCGCCCATGCCTTCGGCATCGGCGGGCGCAACCAGCACGCCGGTTGCCCGGTCGGCCGGATGGGCAGCGTCTTTCCATGCCCCGGGTGCGCCGGCCAGGCTGCGGACGGACTCGACGATACCGCCGACGGCGGTGGCGATCACCGGCAGGCCGCTCGCGAGCGCCTCCAGGACAGTGAGACCAGCCGTCTCGGTCCTGGCGCCATGCAGGTAGATGTCGGCAGCCTGGTAGTAGCCGGCGACCCTGGTCAGATCGGCCTCGTACGGGACATATCGGACCTCCAGGTTCCCGAACCGCTCCGCTGGGCCGGAATCCCCGAGGACGATCAACAGCAGGGTCTCGTTCGTCAGCATCACGGCGGCGTGATGCGCCGCGGCGAGGACCGTTGGGTAATCCTTGAACATGTTGGTCCGAGCCTGGGTGGCGGCGAACAAGAGCGTCAATGACTCTTGCGGCAGGTTGAGCCGCTCGCGCGCCGCGACGCGGTCCGCAGGTCGAAAGATCGAGCGGTCGACGCCGTTTGGGATCACCCGCCAGCCCCTGACGGCATCGGCGAGGATCGAGTCGCGGGCGCGGTCCATCAACCACTGTGACGGCGTAGTGACAAAGAGGTCGCTCCGCGCGTAGATGTCGCGTTTTACTCGCCAGTTGGCATCAGTCGCATCACGCCGGATGGCGGGATAGATGGTGAGATCGGGGCACGACCCACAACCTGTCCGCCAGCGCTCACACCCCAGCGTGTACGCGCAATGGCCGGTGAAAGTCCACTCGTCGTGCAACGTCATGACGACGGGCACCGTCCGGCTCAGTGGAGCCATGCTCCGCAGATCGAAGTAACCACCGTGCAGGTTGTGGCAATGGACGATGCGCGGCCGCTGAGGTGGGAGATCGAGGATCCGGCGGCTGCCCGGATATCCGAAGTGCTCCCGACCCTGCCACAAGTGGAGGAGCTCGGTCGGTGAGCTTGTCGCTTCGATGGCACGGGCCATTCGCGCTGTCGCCGGACTGTGTCGGGCGATCGGAGCAAGCCGGCGTGACCCGGCACGAAGGGCCTGCCAGCCGGGCGCTCGAGACGGCAGTCGAGGAATCGCAAAGATGTCAGGGTCGTCGACGTTCCGGTCGGCGACCGCCATCCAGGAACGTATCCCCCGACGCTGGTAGCCGCGGTGGAGCGACAGAGCGACTCGCTCGGCGCCGCCACCCATGGCGGCGTAGTTGACCTGGAGAACGTCGAGCTCGACCGGCAGCTTGCGCACTAAGAGGACCTCCGTTCAGGCAACTCGCTGGCGACCGGCTTGAGCAGATAAATACCAGTCGATCGTCTGCCGGAGGCCGTCGTCGAACGATGTGCTGGCCTCGAACCCGAATTCCTGTCGTGCCCGGCTGATGTCGAGCGCGCGCCGTGGCTGCCCATCTGGCTTAGAGGCGTCCCAGCAAATCTCGCCCTCGAACCCGGTGAGGCGGGCGATGAGCTCTACGAGGTCGCGGATCGTGATCTCGCGTCCGACGCCCAGGTTGACCGGATCGCCGCCGTCGTACCGTTCCGCGGCCAGGACTATTCCCTCGGCAGCGTCATCCACGTATAGGAATTCACGCGACGCCGATCCCGTGCCCCAGACGTCGATGTGGTCGGCGTTCGCAGCCCGGGCATCGGCGCATTTCTTGATCAGCGCCGGAATCACGTGGGAGCTGGCCGGATCGAAGTTGTCACCGGGCCCGTAGAGATTCACCGGGATGAGATGTATGACGTTGAAGTCGTACTGCTGCCGGTATGCCTGGCCCTGGACGAGGAGCATCTTCTTGGCCAGGCCGTACGGCGCGTTCGTTTCCTCCGGATAGCCATTCCACAGGTCGTCCTCGCGGAACGGAACGGGGGTGAACTTGGGATACGAGCAGACCGTGCCTATGCCGACGAACTTATCGACCCCGGCGACCCGGGACTGCTCCATGAGCTCGATGCCCATGATGGCGTTCTCGAAGAAGAAACGGCCGGGATTGTCTCGGTTCGCCCCGATCCCACCGACCACGGCAGCCAGGTGGATCACGAGGTCTGGACGTCCTTCGCGAAGTGCAGCGGCTATCCCTTCGCTGGTGCGCAGATCGTATTCACGACTCCGCGGTACGAACACCTCGGTCGCTCCGCGTGCCTCGAGGCGGCGAGACACGGCCCTGCCCAGGAACCCACCGCCGCCAGTGACCATGACCCGGCGGCCGGCCCAGAAGCTCGGTGCAGTCATTAGGTAACAAGAGCCTGAAGCACGCCGTGTACTTTAGGTCACAGGAACACCCATAAGCACACGTAACCAGGGAACAGAGGTTGAGCTCGAGGATCCTCGTCACCGGCGGCGCCGGGTTCATTGGCGCAGCGGTTACGCACGCGCTACTCGAACGGGGCGACGACGTGGTCGTTCTCGATTCGGGTGTTTCGACAGGCTTCGGTTACGTCGAGCGGACGCGAGCGCGCCTGATCAGGGCCGACATACGCGATCGCCAGGCGGTCGCAGGGGCGCTCGATGGCTGTCGCGCAATCGTGCACCTCGCCGCCCAGACGAGCGTGCCCGATTCGATCGCGATGCCACTGGAGGACATGCAGGTAAACGTCGATGCGTCCCTCGGACTGCTCGAGGCCGCGCGGGAGAAGGGGGTCGCTCGGATCGTCTTCGCCTCATCCAACGCGGTTACCGCCGGGCATCCGCCACCTGCTCACGAGGGCCAGGTGCCTAGCCCGGTATCGCCCTACGGCGCGGCCAAGGCGGCTGTCGAGGCGTACCTGAACGCCTACCACGCGGCATACGGGCTGGAGAGCGTTTCGCTCAGGTTTGCCAACGCCTACGGCCCGTGGTCGGCGCACAAGCACAGCGTCGTTGCCGCATTCATCAAGGCTCATCTCGCGGGTGGGCCACTCATCATTCGCGGCGGCGGACACCAGACTCGTGATTTCGTCCACGTCGATGACCTGACGCGCCTCGTGCTTGCGTGCCTGAATCTGTCGAGTCCGCTAATGGCAGGTGAGATCTTCCAGGCCGGCACGGGCCACGAAACCAGCCTGATCGAGCTCGCCCGAACCCTCTTCGAGGTCTGCGGGAATGAGGTGCCAATCGAGCACCAGCCGGCCGCCGCGGGCGACGTGCCGCGCAACGTGAGCGACATCGGCAAGGCAGGGCGGATCCTGGGCTTCGTGCCGAACATAGCGCTGCGCGAGGGCTTGGCTGACACCCTCGATTGGTTCCGCAGCTACCGCCGCAGCTGATGCGGCTCGGCCTGTTGCCTCGAACGTAGACTGGCACCGTGTCTCCCGATACAGACGGCGCTCGGCCCATGCGCATCCTTGTAACCGGCGCGGATGGATTCGTCGGTCGCTGGCTGTCGAGCGAGCTGGAGCAGGCTGGCCACGAGGTGGTCCCGCTCGCCCCGGACCGTGATGTGCGCGACGCAGAGGCCGTCAGGGAGGCCGTGGCGGACGTCCGACCCGATGCCGTGGCCCACCTCGCAGCGGTGGCTTTTGCGCCTGATGCGGCGGCCGCCGCAGAGACCGCGTTCGAGGTGGCGGTGCTGGGAACGATCAACGTGGTCGAGGCGATCCGTCAGCAGACGCCGCCGCCCGCGTTGCTGGTGACCGGCTCGTCCGAGGTCTATGGCCCGCCAGCGCCGCACGAGCTGCCGCTGACCGAGGCCGCGACACTTAGGCCGAGCACGCCTTACGCACTCTCAAAGGCAGCACAGGAATCGGTTGCCCTGGCCTATGCCGCGCGGCACTCCTTCCCCGCGGTCGTGACTCGGTCGTTCAATCACTCGGGACCAGGACAGCGCCCGGAATTCATCGTTTCGGCGCTGGCGCACCGCGTGCTGGACGTTGCGCGCGGTCGCGCCGGTGAGGTTCGTGTAGGCAACCTTGACGTGCGCCGCGACATTTCGGATGTCCGCGACGTCGCGCGCGCCTATCGCCTGCTCCTGGAAGGTGCGGTGGGAAGCACGTCCGTCTCCGGGGGAATCGTCGTAAACGTCTGCTCGGGACGCTCGGTGTCCATCCGCCAGATCCTGGAGGAGCTGTGTCGACTAGCCGGCGTCGATCCCGCATTGCGCATCGCCGCTGATCTCGCGCGCCCGAACGAAGCGCCAGAGATCCGCGGCGACCACTCGCTCCTCGGCCAGCTCACCGGCTGGCAGCCCGCCTGGACGCTGAGCGAGACCCTGGCCAGTATCTGGAGTGACGTACAGAAGGCCGAGCCGACGTCCTCGCCGGCAGCAGCCGGTTGAGGCGCTAGAACACCGTGGTTCGCCGGCACACAACCGCGCTACGAGCGGCGCTGATGGCCGTCGATTTCATTGGCGCCATGGCTCTCTTCGTGGCCCTTTCGGTCGCCCGCTATGGCTCCGGCTGGCAGGACGCATGGCATCGCCTGGGCGGCAACCCGTGGCTGGCCGCGGCCGCGTTCGGCTCCGGCTGGGTGACGCTCGTGTGGTTCGGCGGGCTCTATCGCGTGCGCGCCCGATGGTCGCTGCGCAGTGAGGCGATCGGTCTGCTGCGCGCGACCGCGGTGCTGCTGCTGGCAACCATCACGGTTTTGTTCGTCATCCAGGTCTCCGACGCCAGCCGGTTGCTGATCGGCATACTGTTCATTGCCCTGGCGGTCACGGCCGTGATATCGCGCGTTGTGTTGCGCGCCGTCTTTGCGTGGCTGCGCCGGCGGGGCTACATGATGCGCAATGTCCTCGTGGTCGGCACGAACGCGGCCGGGCAGGACTTCGCCGACCTGATCGAGCGCCGGTCGGACCTCGGCCTCAGGGTGATCGGCCACCTCGCTGGGCCGGACGGCCTGGCATTCGGCCTGACGCGACCCGTGATCGGGCGCCTCGAAGACATCGAGGAGGTCCTCCATCGCGAGGTCGTCGACGAAGTCGCGGTGTGCCTGCCCGTCAACGCCTGGGACCTGGTGGAACCGGTAACTCGACTGTGCGCGGGCGAGGGAAAGGTGGTCCGCATACCCGGCGAAGGAGTTGGGCCCGGTATCGCCGGCGGCTATCTGGAGGACTTCGAGGGAACGAGCGTGGTTTCCCTCGTTTACGGGCCGGATCGGGCGGTGAGCATGCTCATCAAGCGACTGGCGGATCTCGGCGTTGCCGGAGCGGCGCTGGTCCTCCTCAGCCCGCTGTTCGGCCTGATTGCCCTGCGCATTCGTGCGGTCGACGGCGGACCGGTGATTTTTCGGCAGACCCGCGTCGGCCTCCACGGTCGTCAATTCCAGCTCCTCAAGTTCCGCACCATGCAGCCCGACGCCGAACAGCGCCTGGCCGAGCTCGAGGAGCTGAACGAGGTCAGCGGCCGCGCCTTCAAGGTGACGAACGACCCGCGTTTGACCCGCGCCGGCGGCTTCCTGCGCCGCACGGGCTTAGATGAGCTGCCCCAGCTCTGGAACGTCCTTCGTGGAGAGATGAGCCTGGTCGGGCCGCGGCCGCCGCTTCCGGTGGAGGTACGGGGCTATGACGTGTGGCACCGCCGCCGCCTGTCCATGAAGCCGGGCATCACCGGTCTGTGGCAGGTGAGCGCTCGGCGGGAGCCCGATTTCGACCACTGGGTCCGCCTGGATCTCGAGTACATCGATCGCTGGTCGCTGCTGCTCGACTTCAAGATCCTGCTGCGGACGATCCCGGCGGTCGTCAACCAAGAGGGCCGCTGAAAGGTGAGCCTAACCCGCGCAGCCGGAGTCGGTTTTCGTCAGCTATTCATTGGCGGCGTCTTATCTGACAACCGTCGTCTCGATGACCCGTTTCTGGCCCGATTTCACCGTCACTACACTTTCCGCGAATAGATGGAGGGCAACCGAGACCTCCGAGTCAACTACCTCCCCACTCGCGAAGAGATGAGAGAAATCGTTCGCGTAGGCGCGCTCGGGTACGCCCTATCCGTCCACGAATGCTCCCCCATAACTATCCCGTGCCCTGGCAGATTGATAGCGATCCGCTGGCTGCCAAGAAGACGCCACTATCGACTCGTGTATGCCCTGCATGAGTAAACCGGGGCATATCGGGCGATAGCCAAGCCGGAAACCGGGGTGGTCGCGCAATCTCGGCGCACTATGGAGATCGCTGAGCGCGGGGTAGTCATGGAGGGTATATCGGCGGCGATGGGCTCGCCTGAGTTTTCACCAACGCTTCAGCTCACCGAGTTGCCACCAGCGCTCGACTCGCCCTAGTTGCCACCAACGCTTCGGCTCGCTACACACGCTTGTGGAACGTCCTCACGATCGCCTCGGCGGCGTTCTCGGTCGCGTCGATCGCATTCTCCAAAGCTAGGTTGAGCTCGGGCCACTTGATGACCGCGACTGCGTCAGGACCGCGCCTCGCCCCTGGGCCTCCCCATGACGCGCCAGATCGGCGTCGACCATCATCCCGATCATCTGTTCGAAGCCGACTTCCGGCCGCCAGCCGAGCTTCTCACGGGCTCGCGTGGGGTCCGCGCACAGGTGCTCTACATCAGCCGGCCTGACCAGCTCTTCGTCGTGCACGACATGGTCCTGATAGTCAAGGCCGACATGCGCGAAAGCCACTCGGCAGAGCTCGCGCACCGTGCGTGACTCGCCCGTTCCGATCACGTAGTCGGCAGGCTCGTCGGCCTGGAGCATGAGTGGCATCGCGCGAACGTAGTCGCCGGCGAAACCCCAGTCGCGTTGCGCATCGAGATTGCCCAGGGCCACAGTCTGAGCGAGCCCAAGCTTGATCCTCGCCACCGCATCGGTCACCTTGCGCGTCACGAAATTCAGGCCGCGACGTGGGGATTCGTGGTTGAAGAGGATTCCTGACACGGCGAAGAGTCCATAGCTCTCGCGGTAGTTGACCGTCGCGAAGTGCGCGAAGACCTTGGCCACGCCATAGGGACTGCGTGGGTGAAACGGCGTCCCCTCGCTCTGCGGTGTCTGGGGCGCGGTGCCGAACATCTCGCTCGATGAGGCCTGGTAGAACCTTATCGCCGGGTCCACCTGGCGGATCGACTCGAGTATCCGTATGGTCCCGAGACCTGTCACCTCTGCCGTCAGCACGGGTTGGTTCCATG
The DNA here is from genome assembly GCA_964477545.1 of uncultured Anaerolineaceae bacterium. Classification (GTDB taxonomy): domain Bacteria; phylum Chloroflexota; class Limnocylindria; order Limnocylindrales; family CSP1-4; genus JALYGJ01. The sequence goes on from CAYZEJ010000010.1 coordinate 20,548, forward strand.
ACGTCGGCACGAAGCTCTGGGCGGCCAGGTTGTAGACCTCGTTGGGCCTGACGTCGCGCAATGCGGTGACGAGCGAGGCTTGGTCGAGCAGGTCGCCCTCGACGAGATCGAGCCGGCCATCCAGATGCGCGATGCGCTCGTGGGTGTCGACGCTCGAGCGGCGCGTCATGCCCGCGACGCGGTAGCCCTGTTCAAGGAGCAGCTCCGCGAGGTAAGAGCCGTCCTGTCCGGTGACGCCGGTTATGAGGGCGGTTCGTGGCACGCGCGGAGTATAGGCAGGGGTGTTTGCCGTGCTGCACCATCAACGACCGTGGGCAACGCCCGCCTATCATCACCCCGTTGTCCGCAGGCTGGCGTTTTGCATATCACCCTCGGTTCGTTTCTGTTCCGTTGGGCAGTCAGCCTCGTCCGTCCGAGGTATTCCAGTGTGGGCGCGCGAACCCGAGGAGCGACAGATCTGACATCATCCGCCGATGCCTGATGACGACGGCGCTGCTCAACCCGTGACCAAGCGGAGCTGGCTACGCCTGTCGGAGACCCATCCGCTCGTGCCGATCGCGCTCTTCGGGCTCCTCGTGGCAGTGGTCGCCATTCCCAGCGTGCTGCTCCCGGTTGGCGTGCGTGGCCCGAGCGCGTTGGTGGCCGGCGCAGCCTTCGTGCTGGTGGCCTACCTGCGCGCGCCAAAGCCGGCCCTGCTCGCATTCGCCCTGTTCGTGCTCTTCTACGACACGCTCGCTCGGTGGCTTGGACCGAGCATCCGCACCTTCGACGAGGCAGCGTTGCCGGGCCTCCTCCTCGCCAGCCTGTGGCGAACGAAGCCGTGGCGACGCCGCGAGCTGTTCGAGCCAGTCCGGGAAGGCGCGATGCTGGTGGTCGTGGCGCTGGCCGTCGTCTCGAGCCTGCTCAATGGCGTGCCTGCCAGTACCTGGGTCCTCGGCCTGCTGCTGATGCTCAAGGGAATCGCGTTCCTGTATCTCGTGCTGTGGCACCACTTCGATGACCGTGATGTGCGGCAGGTTTCGGTCGCTGTTCTCTCGGTCGGCGTCGTCGTGCTTACCCTTGGGTTCACAGAGGCACTGAACGCCCAGGCGTTCCGGGCGTTCTTCAACCTGCCACCAACGACCGATGTGCGCGGTCAGCTGCCCGGCGTTGAGTCGATCTTCGTCTTCCCCGTGCTCTATTCGTGGTTCATGGCGCTGATCGCGATGTTCCTGTTCAGCAACTACCTCGCCGTGAGGAAGATGTGGATGCTGGCCGGGGCGCTGCTCTTCGGCGCCGGGATGTTCCTTTCGGGCCGGCGGCGCGCGATCGTCGGGCTGGTCGTTGCCCTCTTCGGCGGCCTCGTCGCGCAGATCCGGGGCGGCCTCTCACGTCGGTCGCTGATCCGCCTGTGGGTACCTGTCGGCGCGGTCGCCCTCGTGCTGGCAATTGTGTTCGCTCCCGGGCTCCGCACGCTGTACGACCGAACCATCCAGGAGTGGCTGTACGCGCCGCCGCCGCCTGCGCCGCAGGAGCCCGGACCGGGAGGGATCCAGTACGTCAACGGCAACCCTCGTCTCCTGCTCTACGAGACTTCCGTTTCGATCGCGACGACCGAATTCCCCTTCGGCGCCGGGCTGGGCCGGTTCGGCAGCCCCATGAGCCGGCTCAACTTCAGCCCGCTCTACGCGCAGTACGGGCTCGATCGGATCTGGGGACTGACTCCGCAGTTCCCGGCGTACGTGACCGATACGTTCTGGCCGCACATCCTCGGCGAGATCGGCGTTCTGGGCCTGGCGGCGTACGCGATCTTCCTGGGCGCGCTCGGACTATCGCTGTGGCGGTCGACGCGACGCATCGCGGCGCCATACCTCCACGCCTTCTGCCTCGGCGCGTGGATGCTGTTCCTTCACGCGCTCGTCGAGTCGTTGGCCAGCTCGATCTACGAGTCCCCACCGCGGATGTATCTCGTGTTTGGCGCGCTGGGGATCGCGCTGGTGCTATCGCGCGGCGCGGGACGGATCTTCACTTCGGAGGCCGCGCCGGGCTAGCTTCAGTGAGGCGTCCCGTCGAAGAGGCTATTGCACTTGGCCCGGACGACGTTCAGCTTGAGCTGGTTCGAGGACGTGCCGGCGATATGCGTCGCATAGACCTTGGGCTTGAAGACCACGCCCTCTTTGAACGTCGCCCCGTCGAGCAGGTTGTATATCGCCATGAGAGACCCGTCGTCGGTGGGCAGGCTCGTGTAGATCGCGCTCGGCATGCTGTTCGCGACGCCGCGCAGGTCCTTGGACTTCTGGAGCGTGAACGCCGTCACCCGCTTGATGGCGGCGAAGACGAACCTCTGCTGGCGGGCCGCCCGCACGTAGTCGTTGTTTCCCCCCTGGCCGACGATCTTGCCGTGCCGGCTGCGGACGTACACGAGCGCGCGATGGCAATGCATTACCGGTGACCAGTTCGTGACCGGCTTGGGGTAGCCGCCGTAGCAGCGTTGCGTGTTCGCACCCCTCAGCAGCGACGGATTTTCGACGACGAACCTGGCACCCGTGGGGTAGCCCGGCTTGTCGATGTACGAGGGATCCCGGAGCTCGTTGGCGTTGTTGACCGGGACGTATCCGACCTCATCGACCAGCGCATCGAAGCCGCTGAAGCGCAGGTAGGCGACGCCGTCGATCTTGATGTCGAGGAGGTGCTCGATCGTGTGCTTGAATTTGTTGAGTGCGATGTTCCTGTTACCGCCGGACTGCTTTTTGAAGAATTTGAACATCCCGTTGATCTTGCCCTTGTACGTGCCACCGCCGTATTCGGATGGGATCGGGATCCGCGCCATGTCGCGCGGAATGCTCGCGGCGGTGATCGTGTTGGGATTGGTCTGTGGGTTGACGCTCATGATGAGGATGGTGTCGAGGCGCTCGCCGCTGTTCGGACGCCAGTCGGAGCCGACCAACAGCACCGTGAACTTCCCGCTGTAGCTGAGCTGGCTCGGGCCGGCCACGGACTGTGCGATGTCGCCGACGGCCGGCACGTAATCCTTCAGCTTGCTATAGAGATCCAGCCACGCGCCCGGGTTGAACTTGAACTCCGCTGCGGAGACCGGACCGGCGAGGCTGCCGGAACCCGTCAGCACCGCTGCCAACGCTACGGCAGGCAGCCAACGACGCTTGCGATCGATCCTCATTATTTTCCCCTCTTTCCGGCACTCGACTGCACGGTCACCGCAAGCGCCAATGGTGCTTCGCATCATACGCATGCGTGCAAGTCACCGCCGCAAGAACAGATTTGAACGGCAATGCATTCCGTATGTGGCGCGGCGATGCTCTTCACGCACTCGCCCGGCAGCCGTCAAGTGGCCTCGTAGCCCAGCAACGCCAGGTCGGCTCTCAACGGCAGGAAACGCTCCTGCTGCCGACTGTCGAGGAGGCTTCGCCAGCGTTCGGTCCGGCCATAGTTGACGAGAGGCAGTTCCGTGCGCAGGTTTCGACCCCGGTAGAAGTCCGTCTGGTTCACGGCAAAGGCTCTGCCTCCCGCATGCGTTCGATGCTGCACCGCTCCGCGACGGCCTTGGCTTCGTCAAGGGTGAGTGGGCCGAGCCACCCGGCAATCGTCATGAGCGTCGCCGGCGTGTCCGCTCGCATGTCCTCGTAGCGGACGCGGAGGATCTGCGCTCGACCATTCGTGGCTGCGTCGGACCACGACCGGAGGTGCGCCTGCCATGGGCCGAAGGCATCCAACTCTGCCGGCTAGGAAGGCCGACACGAAGCGGTCGAAGGACGCGGGCTCGTCGTCGCCTGGCCGCAGCTCGATCTTCCTTAGCCGCTGCATGTAACGGAAGTACGAGAGAACCAGGTCGCGTGGATCGCCCACCACGTGTACCGCGCGCCTATAGGGCCGCCTGTATGGCTCACGCCACTTTGCCGAGCGGCGCGCTGCCAGCCGTGCTCAGCCGCCCGCCTTTGCGCTCGGAATCCGGCGTTCGGAGCCCAGTCGACCCCGCGTAACGTCGATATCTCGAACATTCGGCGGATCGGGTGCTTCACTCGTCGAGTGCCGCCTCAGGTGCTGTCGGTAACCGCCGCGAGGAACTCCTTCAAAGGGAGCGTGTTGAGCACGCTCCGCGGCTCGAACCATGCCCGGCGCGCCTGCGAGATACCCCAGTCCAGGTTCTCGAACTCATGCTTGTAGTGCGCGTCCGAGTCGACGGTGAATCGGTTGCCCGCTTCCCTGGCCGCCCGGGCGCGGCGGTCGTCCAGGTCGAGTCGCTCATCTGAGCCGTTCAGCTCGAGCACCGTGCGACTCTCGGCCGCCTCGCGGTAGAAGGCGTCCCAGTCCAGGTCGAGATCGTCGCGGATGCCGATCTTGCGGCCGGAGGGATGGGCAATGATGTCGACGTGCGGGCTGCGCAGCGCGGTCCGGTAGCGCGACATGAGCTGGGAACGAGGCTGGCGGCGGCCGACGTGCAGCGACGCGACGACGACGTCGAAGCGAGCGAGGAGCTTGTCCTCGTAGTCGAGCCGGCCGTCCGGGCGGATCTCCAGCTCGCACCCATGCAACAGGCGGAAGTCGACTCCATCGCGCGCATACGACTCATTCAGGTCGCCGATGACCCGCCGCTGCTGCTCAACTCGATCCGGCGTCAACCCGTGAGCGATCGACAGGCTCTGGGTGTGGTCGGTCAGGACCTGGTAGGTGAGCCCCCGAGCTCGGGCGTATTCGGCCATGCGCTCGATCGTCACGTGGCCGTCCGACCAATCGCTGTGCGTGTGGCAGTCGCCGCGCAGATCTGACGGCTCGATGAGCGCCGGCAGCGTACCGCCGCGCGCGGCCTCGATCTCGCCGCGGTCTTCGCGCAGCTCGACCGGGATGAAAGGCAGGTCGAGGAAGGCGTAGACCTCTTCCTCGGTGGCGAACGTGCGCAGCTCGGCGCCCTTGCCGCTGACCACTTCGCCGTCATCGTTGAGCCGGGTGAAGCCGTGCTCCGAGAGCGACCAACCCCTGTCGCGGGCGATAGCACGGAGGCGGACGTTGTGCTCCGCCGATCCGGTGAAGTGGACGAGGTAGGTACCCGCTTTCCCGACGGGCATCGTCATCACGTCGACCTGCGGCCCGCGCATCAGTTGAACCGTCGTCCGATGGCCTCCAGTCCGGCCGCCGTGACCGCCCACGCGTTCGACCAGCGGCGAGCGGTGGAGCTTGTCGATGGCGGCGGCCGGTGAATCCGTCTCGACGAGGATGTCGATGTCGGCGACCGTCTCGCGCCGGCGGCGGAAGGAGCCCGCGGGGACGACGGACTCGACACCCGGTGCAGACGCCAAAGCGCGTTCCAGGCGACCGACAATGTCCGCGGCCGTGCCGAGGCGCATGCGGCGCGGCGGCCGGCGGCGAAGCGACTTCAGGCCATCAGCAGCCGCTGCTCGGTCTTCTCGCTCATGCCCCGCAGCTCGCGCAGGCGACCGGCAGTTGCCTCGGCCTCGAGCTGGTCGAGCGATGCGATGCCCGCCTGGCGCCACAGCTCGCCCGCGGTGCGTGGCCCCAGGCCGGGCACCTGGAGCAGCGTCACGACGCTGGGCGGCACGTCCTGGCGCAAGCGTTCGTAGTAGCGCAGGCGGCCGGTGTCGGACAGCTCGGCCAGTTTCTCGTCGATGGCGCGGCCAACCCCAGGCAGCTTGGGTGGCTTGCCTTCGCGGTATGCCCGCGCGATATCCAGCGGCGAGTTGGCGATCGACTCGGCCGCACGCCGATAAGCCCCGACCTTGAACGGCAGCTCGCCCTGGATCTCGAGCATGTCCCCTATCTCGTAGAAGATCCGCGCGAGTTCGTCGTTGTCGAGCAGCGGGACGTCATCACCGCGGGACGCCCGCGGCCGGGTCTCATATGGCGGCGAATCCGGATCGACCTCGATCACTTCGGCCAGGGCCGGGGCCTGAGTGTCGGCCTCGGTGCCAATCGGCGGCGGAACGTCGATCCGCTTGGGTCTCGGCGGCGCCGAGCGTCGGGCAGGGCTCACTGATCCAGCCTACCTGTGCCGCCCGTCGCGTCGAGCGCACAAATGGCACGAGAGCGTCAACCTACGAGGCGCAGCCGGACTCCGGGCAGACCTTCGAAAGCGGCCCTGTCGCCCGAGACGACGACCCGGTCCCGGCTCAAGGCGGTAGCGGCGATGATCAGATCGTGTGCACCGCGCTGTCTGCCCGACCGTCGGGTATAAAACAGCAGTATCGCGTGCGAGCGGGCCGCAGCGAGGTCGTATTCCTCGATCGGAAAGATCGACAGCACACCCTCAACGAACTCTTCCCGCGCCGGGCGATGCCTATCATCGGCGAACTGCACGCCGACGAGGAGCTCAGCTGCCGTCACCGCGGCTATCGCCACGTCGTCTTCGGGCGCGATGAACTCGGACCACTGGACCGAGAGGCGCTCCACGGCCACGAGCGCTCCGGTATCGAGGATCAATCGGGCCAGGTTGGCGCCTTGTCGCGCAGCATTGCCCTCATCGACCGCAGGTCTTCCGCCCAACCGGTGTCGGTCGGACGACCCGATAGAAATTCGACCACGAGCTTGCCGTTGGCCCGACTGACAGGGGTAATGCGGGCTACCGGGCGCCCGGCACGGATGACGCGGAAAGACTCGTTCCGATGCTCGACCGAGTCAAGCACCTCTGAGAAACGACGGGCGACGTCGGTGGCAGAGACGTCCTTCACCACATCAGATTATCAGACCCGACGGCCACTCCCGGATCGACATCGTGCGCCGCGTTCCTGCCTATGATGGCGGCGGTGCTGAGTCCAGATGATCCTGCTGCCCGTGTCTGCCCATTCCTGGGCCTCCTGAACGACCCCGACTCTCACTACTCGTTCGCCGACCTTGCCCATCGCTGCCATGCCAGGGACAAGCCCAAGCCGATCGACCTGAGCTTTCAGGCCGCAGCGTGCCTGGGCGGAAAGTACGAGCTGTGCCGGCGATTCAAGACGGCGGAGCGGCCAATCCCCGCCTGGCATCCGGCCGCCACGCTTTGGGCCACCACTGTGCCCGCGGCCAGGTCGATGTCGCGGCGGTCTCGCTTCCGAAGAGCCATCGCGGCGATGGTTGCCACCGGCACGGGCGTTGCGGTGCTCGTCCTGCTCGTCGGCGTCGGCCTCAGTAGGCCTCCGGGCACGTCGACCAATTTCAGTCCCGCCGCTCTCGTCGCGTCGACGTCGACCGCAGCGCCTACCGCCACGTTGGGACTGACGCCGATTGCGGCACCAACGCCCACGACAAGCCCGACCAGCAGCCCAAGCCCGACTCCAACCAGCGCGCCTTCGCCCACCGCGACAGCCGCCCCAACGCCTACGCCCGCTCCCTCACCGTTCATCCATGTCGTACAGCGCGGCGAGACGCTGAGGTACATCGCCAAGCTGTACGGAGTCACGGTGCACGACATCGTCGTGGCGAACGGGATCGAGGATCGGAGCCGGATATACATCGGCCAGGAGCTGATCGTCCCGACTGAGTGAAAGCACCCAGCGATGTGAAGCCGCCATCGCGGCCTTAAAACCACCAGGGCAGGTAGCATCTCCCAGTGACTAAGGGGGAGTCGTCCACGCCTGCCCGCGACGAGGTAGTTGCAGGCACTGGCGTCTACCACGGGCGCAGGAAGCGCGTGCGACGGCGCAACCATTCCGCGGTGGTCGCCTCCTTCCTTGCCTTCCTGTGGCCCGGCTTGGGACACGCCTATGCCCACAGAGCGGTGCGCGCGCTGCTCTACGCGATTCCAGCGGCTGTTCTCGTCCTCGGCGGGCTGGCGATCGTCGCGCAGGACCCGGGCACATTCGCGATCAACCTGCTGGCGCCGTCGTTTGCCCTGGCGATCATCGGACTCCTCGCCATCCACGCTCTGTGGCGGATCGCCGCCATCGTCGACACCTGGCGAACCACGCGCCCCGGCGGACCGGCGCTGACGGACAGGACGCTGCCCCTCGTCGTCCTGCTCAGCCTGGTCGTCCTGGTCGCGCACGTTGGCGCGGGAGCGGTCGTTCAATCGTTCAGCGACGCGGGCGCCAGGATCTTCACCAGCGATAAGCCGAGCGGTCCGGGCCAGATCGACGAAATCCTGGGTGGGCCGCGCACCTCCGGCGATCCAACCATCAACATCGACGTCAACAACGACGGCGTGGTCGACCAGAGGGACGACATCAACGGCGACGGCCTGATCAACGGCGACGATATCGATGCTGGCGACATCAACGGCGACGGCGTCGTCAACGAGGACGACATCGTCGATGGTGGTGAACCAATCGAGGGCGATACAAACGGCGACGGAGTCGTTGACGAGGAGGATGTTCCCGACCCGGGTGCCAGCCCGGGGCCCAGCTTTGACCCGAGCCTGACGCCACCACCACTGGGGCCCGAGCCTACGTTGGCTCCCAGCGTCGCGCCCACACCGATCGCTCCCGGCCCGGGTGACGGTCCGCCGGGGTCGGTACCTGGCGAGGGGCCAATCAACGTCCTGTTCGTCGGCCTGGACAGCGGCTTTGGCCGTGGGCACTCGTTGAGTGACACGCTGATCGTCGCGAGCTACTACCCCTCGCGCGACAAGGTGACCATGATCAGCATCCCTCGCGATACCGGTCGATTACCGCTGTACAAGGGCGGGGTTTACCGCAACCGGGTCAATACCTTCCTGGGATATGCCGGACGCCACCCCGAGTTGTTCCCCGAAGGACCAGTGGCCGCGCTGATGCGCGAAGTCGGGTACCTGCTGGGCACAACGATCCACTACTACGCGGCGACCAACCTCGAGGGCATGCCCCCCGCTGTGGATGCGGTCGGAGGAGTCGACATCACCGTTACCAAGGCGATCCATAGCGAGAAGTCGAATTACCATCTCGAGCCGGGCACGTATCACTTCAACGGCGTCGAGGCGATGCAATATGCCCGCGTCCGGTACGGCAGCAGCGACTTCGCGCGAGCTCGGCGACAACAGCAGGTCATCAAGGCGCTCGCTGTCCGAGTGCGAGATCCCTCCGTTGCAGTTCGATTGCCGGAAGTGATCAACGCCCTGTCGGACCTGGTGCGAACGAACGTCCCGCGCGACCAGATCCCAACGTTGGTACGCATCCTTGACAGGGCGAACGACGCCTCGACAGAGAACATCGTCCTCTCGCCGGTCGCCGGCTACGCTCGGCGGGTCTCAGGCATTGGCTACTACATGATTGAGCTGAACATCGCCGCCGTCAGGGAGCTGTCGATCCGTGTCTTCGGCTCGTACAGCCGTTACAGATGATTCCCACGCTCCGTCGAGGACCATAGCGTGGACCTGAGACGTCAATTCCATGTCGTCAGGCACTGGTTGTGGCTGATCGTCCTCAGCGTTGTCCTCGCAAGTGGAACGGCGTACTTCGTCAGCGTTTCCCTGCCCAAGCTGTATGAGGGTCGCGCAACGCTCATCGTTGGTCAGTCGCTCAGCTCTGTAAATCCCAATTACAACGACATCCTCGCTTCTCAACGCCTGTCCCAGACGTTTGCCCAGTTGGCCACCACGACGCCCATACTGAACGGGGTCATCGCGCAACTGGGGCTTCCTCTGCGGCCCGACGAGCTTCGCAGCTCCGTGGCAGCCAGCGCGCGTACGGACAGTACGCTCGTGACGGTGACGGCAACGTACCGCGATCCGGAGACGGCGGCCGCGGTCGCCAACGCCATCGCGGCGGAGTTGATTGCCGCTTCGCCGGCGGTGCAGGGCCAGGGACAGTACACGACATTCGTGCAGCAGCAACTCGCGGCGACGCAGCAGCAGATCGAGACCGTCCAGGGGGACCTCCAGAACATCCTCGCCCAGACGGACAGGACGGCCGAGCAGGACCTGCAGGTCGACTCCCTTCAGGGCCGGCTCGTCACTCTGCGACAGACGTACGCGCAATTGCTGGCATCCTCGTCCAGCTCCGCTTCAAACCTGCTGTCCGTGGTCGACCCGGCAGTCGCACCAGTTGAGCCATCGTCTCCACGCGTCCTGCTCAACACACTGTTCGCCGCGCTGCTCGGGCTATTGATCGCGCTTGGTCTGGCGTTCCTGTTCGACTACCTCGATGACACGCTGAAGAGTCCCGACGATGTCAACGAGACCGCTGGGCTGCCGACGCTTGGCGTCATCTCCCAGATGCGGACCGACAAGAAACAGACCGAACACCAACGGTTGGCGGTTCTCGTCACACCTCGCTCTCCGGCAGCGGAGGCCTTCAGAACACTGCGGACCAACCTCGAGTTCGCCAGTGTCGACAAACTGCTGCACTCACTTCTGGTCACCAGCGCAGTGCCGGGTGAGGGCAAGTCGACAATGTCGGCGAATATCGCACTGACATTCGCCCAGGCAGGGAAGCGGGTCATCCTGCTCGACGCAGACATGCGCCGGCCCAGCCTGCATCGAATGTTCGAGGTGCCCAACTCACACGGCCTGACCACGCTGCTGCGAGCGGACGGCACGGCTATCAGTTCCATCGCCCATCAAAGCGATGAGCCAAACCTCAAGGTGATTACCACCGGTCCTTTGCCGCCAAACCCAGCGGAACTACTCGGCTCGCAACGGATGCGCGACGTGTTGACGAGACTTTTATCAGAGGCCGACCTGATCGTTGTCGACAGTCCGCCGCTGCACGCCGTGACGGACGCCGCCGTGCTCGCGTCGGAGATGGACGGGACGCTGCTCGTTATCCACTCCGGCCACACCCGGCGCGGAGCCGTGCGGCAGGCCATCGAAGCACTGGAGCGCGTGGGTGCGAACGTCGTTGGCGCTGCACTCAACATGGTCACGGCCCGTTCCAGTGCCGGCTACTACTACCGCTACTACGGCGAGTACTACCGGGCCGCGGCCAAACCAGAAGTTTCATCCTCGCCATCGGTCCGCGACCGTGCGTGACGGGCGTAACCGATGATCGAGTCTGCCGCAAGCAGAGCCCGGGCACCTTGAGCGCCGCGGCGTGGCCAATCACGATCCTCACAGTCACGGCTCACGTTGCGGACGGACGCCAACGAAGGCCCGTCGCGGAGGACCGCCCCGGTCTGCTACGCCGACAAAAGCGGTGATGGCGACGAGCGACCACCAGGACAGGCTGCGCGTGCTGATCATCGGGATCAACTACCACCCAGAACTCACGGGCATCGGGCCGTATACCGCAGGGCTCGCCGAGCACCTCGCCACGCGGGGCGACGAGGTCATCGTGCTGACCGGGCTCCCACACTACCCGGCCTGGCGGATCGCCCACGGCACGCCGCGCGCGTTCCTTCGCCCAGAGACGGTTCATGGCGTCACGGTCATCCGCGCGGCGCATTACGTCCCGGCGGCCCAGACGGCGATCAGGCGGGTGCTCTACGAGGCGACGTTCGGGCTCACCGGGCTTCTCGCGACCCTACGCCTGCCGCGCCCTGGTGCGATCCTCGGGATCGTCCCCGCCCTCTCCGGCGGCGTCCTGGCTCGGCTCACCGGGGAGCGGCTGGGCGTCCCCTACGGGCTCCTCTTCCAGGACCTCATGGGCCCCTCCGCACGCCAATCCGGGATCGCCGGCGGAGAAGCCGTCGCCCGGGCGACGGCCGCGGCAGAGGCATGGGCGGCGAGCGGCGCTCGCGCGATCGGGATCGTCGCGGAGACGTTCACCCCGTATCTCGACTCGCTGGGCGTACCGGCGGGAAGGATCAGCCACGTCCCGAACTGGGCCCGCCTCGTGGCGCCCGAGATGACGGTGACGGAGACCCGCACCCGCTTCGGTTGGGCAGACGGAGAACAGATCGTCCTCCACGCGGGGAACATCGGTCTGAAGCAAGGTCTCGGGCAGGTCATCGAGGCGGCTCGCGTAGCCTTAGAGCGGCGGGACCCGGTGCGGTTCGCCCTCTCCGGGGGCGGGAACCAGGCCGGTGCCACCCGAGTCGCGGCCAGGGGCCTCTCCAACGTGAGCTTCCTCGGCGTGCAGTCGGATGGGACCCACGCGAGCCTCCTCGCCGCCGCGGACGTCCTCCTGCTGTCGGAGCGCGCGACACAGATCGACATGAGCCTCCCGAGCAAGCTCACCTCGTACTTCGCTGCCGGCCGGCCGATCGTCGCGGCGATCCCACCTGGAGGCGGATCGGCCCGGGAGGTCCAACGGTCCGGGGCGGGGCTCGTCGTCCCCGCCGGAGAGCCGGAGCGGCTTCTCGAGGCCCTCGCCCGTCTCCGCGCCGAACCCGCGCTCGTTGCCGAGCTCACGGCCGCCGGACCCGCCTACGCGGAGGCGAACACCTCCGCGGCCGCCTGTCTCGCCCGGGCCGTCGCCCTCATCGATACGATCGCCGCATGACGTCCGGAACGCCAAACGGCAGGAAGGCGCTGATCACCGGGATCACCGGCCAGGATGGCTCGTACCTCGCCGAGCTCCTCCTGGAGAAGGGCTACGAGGTCCACGGGCTGATCCGCCGCTCCAGCTCGTTCAACACCGGGCGAATTGACCATCTCTACCGCGATCCGCACGAACCGGGTGTCCGCCTGTTCCTCCACTATGGCGACCTCACCGACTCTACGTCGCTCATCGGCCACCTCCACCGGATCAAGCCGGACGAGGTCTACAACCTGGGTGCCCAGAGCCATGTCAAGGTCAGCTTCGAGATACCTGAATTCACTGCGGAGACGGCGGCGATGGGTACCCTGCGCATGCTGGAGGCCGTGCGCACCGCCGACTGGCCGATTCGCTTCTACCAGGCCGGCAGCTCGGAGATGTACGGGAGGGTCGTCGAGAGTCCCCAGAACGAGCGCACGCCATTGAACCCGCGCAGCCCGTACGCGGTCGCGAAGGTCTTCGCCCATTTCATGACGGTCGACTACCGGGAGGCATATGGCCTCCACGCCAGCAACGGCATCCTGTTCAACCACGAGTCGCCCCGGCGTGGGGGCACCTTCGTCACCCGCAAGGTCACTCGCGCGGTCGCAGGCATCCTTAAGGGGGAGCAGCAGCATCTGTTCCTGGGCAACCTGGGCGCCAGGCGCGACTGGGGCTACGCCCCCGAGTACGTCGAGGCGATGTGGCGGATGCTCCAGCAGGATGAGCCGGATGACTACGTCATCGCCACGGGCGAGATGCACTCCGTCCGCGAGCTGTGCGAGGTCGCGTTCGGCCTGGCCGGCCTCGACTGGGAGCAGTATGTCCGCGTGGACGAGCGCTACCTGCGACCGACTGAAGTCGAGGAGCTCTGCGGCGACCCGTCGAAGGCGACCGCGAAACTCGGCTGGGAGCCCCAGGTCCGTTTCGCGGAGCTCGTCGGGATCATGCTCGAGCACGACCTCCGCGAGGCGGGCGTCGAGCATAGGCTCTCGGCTCGGGTATCTGGCTAGATGCGCCCACGAGATGTGGTCGTTTCGATAGTCAACGCCGTGCCGACTGTCGTTGCGCGACGTTTCCGCGGCGATAGCCGGCTCGCATCATTGGTTCGTCCAATCGCAAACCTCGTGCTCCCGAAGGATCTAACGTGGATAACAGTTCGGGCAGGCACTGGCGCGGGCCTGCGGCTCGTCATCGATCCGCGGGCCGAGAAGTACTACTGGTCCGGGCTCTACGAGCCGCGTGTGCAAGAGGCCGTCGCTCAGCATCTGGCCCCCGGCAGCGTAATGTGGGACGTGGGGGCGCACATCGGCTTCGTCTCGGCCATCGCCGCGAGGGCAGTTGGACCGATGGGACACGTCGTCGCGTTCGAGCCACTACCCCAGAACGTCGGTCGTCTCAGGCAGACGGTCGAGGCGAACGGGCTCGGCAATGTGACGATCCGAGAAGTCGCCGTTTCTTCGTCGGTGGGCACGAGCGCGTTCTACGTCCATTCCAGCTCCAGCATGGGCGGACTCACGCGTACAGACGGGGCGCCACGTATTGACGTGCCGACCACCACCTTGGATGCAGAGCTCGGCGTCTCGCGACCACCGGCACTCGTGAAGATCGACGTTGAAGGGTACGAGGATGAGGTGATAGCAGGGGGGCAACGTCTGTTCAACGACGTGAGGCCACTCCTCATCATCGAACTACTGACCGAACAGGCGGTAGCACGTGCGCAAGCCCTTCTTCGGCACTACACGCTCCGTCGCATCGATGAGACAAACTTCATCGGAGACCCCACCCCGTGAGCATCCCGTGGGCCAGTCGGCGCGTCATGGTCACCGGGGGTGGCGGTTTCCTGGGAACAGCCGTGGTCCGCCACCTCGAGGCGGCCGGCGCGACGGAGATCTTCGTTCCCCGGTCTCGCGACTACGACCTGCGGACGAAGGACGGGATCGATCGCGCGCTCGCGGACGGCGCCCCAGACCTAGTCATCCACCTTGCCGCCGTAGTGGGTGGCATCGGCGCCAACCGCGAGAACCCCGGTCGCTTCTTCTATGACAACGCGATCATGGGCATCCAGCTCATGGAACAGGCCCGTCTCGCCGGCGTGAAGAAGTTCGTCACGATCGGGACGGTCTGCTCC
>CAYZEJ010000011.1:0-33227 GCA_964477545.1 uncultured Anaerolineaceae bacterium
GCACTTGCTTGACATGCAAGAGGTCACTGGTTCGAGTCCAGTGTCGCCCACCAAATCCGCTGTGCCTCGGCTCGGCTGTGCGTGGTGCGCCGGCCGATTTGGAGCGTAAACTCGATTGATGGCGGCGGTCATCGAGCAGGCAGTCACGGACTCTTTCGAGGATGAGGTCGAAGCGACGCGCCGCTGGATGGCGAGCAATCGGTTCGTAGACACCACCCGACTCTTCACACCGCGCCAGGTCGTGGAGCAACGCGGGCAGGTGCTGACCGACTATCCAGTGGCTCGCAACGCAGCCGAGCGGTTCTACGCGCGCCTGCGCGAGCTCTTTGGCCAACGCGGATCTATCACCACGTTCGGGCCGTATTCACCCGGACAGGCCGTGGCCATGAAGCGTGCCGGGATCGAGGCCATCTACATCGGCGGCTGGGCCACGTCGGCCAAGGGGTCTGCGGACGAGGATCCCGGCCCGGACCTGGCCAGCTATCCATTGGGCCAGGTGCCCGACGAGGCGTCCGGGATCGTTCGGGCCCTGCTCACGGCCGACAAGAACCAGCGCTTCGCCCGGTCACGCCTCAGCGAAGCAAAGCGCGAGGCCGCGCCGGAGATCGACTTCCAGCCGTTCATCATCGCCGACGCCGACACCGGTCACGGCGGTGACGCGCACGTGCGTAACCTCATCCGGCGTTTCGTCGAGGCCGGCGTGCCCGGTTACCACATCGAGGATCAGAAGCCCGGCGCGAAGAAATGCGGCCACCAGGGCGGCAAGGTGCTGGTTCCGCAGGACGAGCAGAACAAGCGGCTCAACGCGGCGCGCTTCCAACTGGACGTGATGGGCGTGCCGGGCATCATCGTGGCCCGCACGGACGCCGAGGCGGCCAACCTGCTCGACGGTGTTGGAGACGAGCGCGACCAGCCCTTCATCCTGGGGGTCACCAACCGGCTGGTGCCCAGCTACAAGGCGGCCTACCTGGCAGCGCTCAGACGGATTCACCAGGCTGGCGTGAGCGAGATCAATGGCCATCTGCTCTATGCCATGTCCAACGAGGAATACGCCGAGGCGGATGCCTGGCTCGAGCGAGTGGGCGTGGCCGCGGCCATAGTCGAGGCCGCCCAGGCACACATGGAGGATGGCGGACCGTCGGCCGAGGACACGCTCGACACGGTGGGCGACAGCTTCCTTCAGGCCTGGGAAGCCGAAGCCGGCCTTCAGACGCTCGGCGAGGCGGTTGCCGAGGTCATGGCGTTCCGCGCGGAGGAGGGCGTTCAGCTCGAGATGAGCGTCGCCGAGTGGACCGAATTCGCCAGAACGGCTTCCTGGTACACCGCTCGAGCCGCCGCGCGACGCATGGGCCTGACGGTGAACTGGGACCCAGAGAAAGCCAGGACGCCTGAGGGCTACTACCAGATCGAGGGCGGCGTGCCATATGCCATCGCGAAGTCGTTGGCTGCCGCGCCGTATGCCGACATCCTGTGGATGGAGACGAAGACGGCAGACCTTCATGAGGCGCGCGAGTTCGCCGAGGCGGTACATGCGGTCTACCCGGACAAGATGCTGGCCTACAACCTGTCGCCGTCGTTCAACTGGGACACGACGGGCATGAGCGATGACGATATGAGGGAGTTTCCGCAGGAGCTGGCCAAGCTCGGCTACGTGTTCAACTTCATCACCTACGGCGGCCACCAGATCGACGGCCTGGCGGCCGAGGAGTTCACCACCGCTCTGCGCGAGGACGGGATGCTTGCTCTCGCCCGCCTCCAGCGAAAGTTCCGGTTGCTGGAGTCTCCATATCGGACCCCTCAGACCCTGGTCGGCGGACCGCGGGCCGATGCGGCGCTCATGGCGGCTTCAGGTCAGACGGCGACCACCAAGGCGACAGGGGAGGGATCGACCACGGTCCAGCACCTGGTTCAGACCGAAGTGCCGCCCAAGGTCCTGGGCGGCTGGCTCGACAAGTGGGCGAAGCACCACGACCTGTCCGATGAGGGGCGTGTCTCGTTGCGCCCGCACCAAGCTGGCTCGGAGCTGCTGGAACTGAGCGTCCTCGATCCGTCCGATCGGAAGCTGGCCAACATCGTGTTTGCCACGATCCAGGATCGCCGCGGCCGGTCGATCATCTCGGTGCGCGACCAGAACACGGCCCCGGAGCTGCGACGAAAGCGCCTGATGACGCTGCTGCACCTGTTCCTGATCCACAGGTATGAGGCGGCGTCCGTGCACTACCTGACGCCGAGCGAGGACAACCGCCGCCAATGCGAGAGCATGGTGCAGCTCGGAATCTTCGAACAGGTGAAGGACGAGGTCGGCGAGATCATCGTGGCCGACGTGAACGCCGCTGTGATAAGGACATTGGTTGCGCCGGGGAGCCCAGAACTCGACCGGCTGATCGCAAAGGCCTGAAGACTGACTCAGGTTGTACATCCCGCCGTACTTCAGGCCTGACGATGCCTCGGTGCGCGAGCTGCTGCGCAGCCACGGCGCAGTCGACCTGGTCACGAGCACGTCCGCTGGGCTGCGCGCGACGATGCTGCCGATGATCTACGTCGAACCTGACGGGGGCGAACAAGCCGGTCCACTCGGCCTTCTGCTTGGGCACTTCGCGCGCAAGAACGACCATTGGCAACAGCCCGCGATCGGCGAGGCGATGGCGATCGTTCGCGGCCCCGACGCGTACATCACACCCACCTGGTACGCCACCAAGCGCGAGCACGGCCGAGTTGTGCCGACCTGGAACTACATCACCGCGCACGTGTACGGGGAACTCGTCGTCCACGACGAGCCCGAATGGGTTGAACAGAACGTCCGCCAGCTCGCCGCCAAGCACGAGTCCGGACGTCAGCCCGAGTGGGCAGTCGACGACGCGCCGCCGCCATACATCTCCGGCCAACTCCGGGCAATCGTCGGCGTCGAGCTTCGAATCAGTCGTATCGAAGCCAAGTTCAAGTTAAGCCAAAACCGCTCGGGTGAAGACATCGATGGAGTCATCGGCGGCCTGTCCGACGACGATCGCCCGGACATGGCGGACGCGGTGAGAACGGCGGCTGCGCGAGATCGCTAACGGGCCGAGCGCGATCAGCGCCGACGCCTCAATCTTTCGGCGGTGAAGCGACTCTCGCCCTATCTGGCGCTCCTCCGCCAGAACTCCGCGTTCCGGCGGTTGTATGTCGCGCAGCTGATCAGTTTCGCCGGCGACTGGTTTGCGACGGTCGCCCTGCTCGGGCTCGTCCTCGAGCTGACCGGCTCAGCCTTTGCCGCGTCGCTCGTGATCGTCCTCCAGACGGGCGGCTTCGCCCTCGCGTCGCCCGTCGCCGGCGTCCTGGCCGACCGTTTCGATCGACGGGCGCTGATGGTCGTGGCCGATTTCGGCCGCGTCCCGGTCGCACTGGCGCTCATCCTGGCTCGCTCGCCGGACACTCTCTGGATCTGCTTCCTGGCAATTACCCTGCTCGCCATCGGCGCGGCACTGTTCGAGCCCACCTCTTCCGCCGCCCTGCCAAACCTCGTCGAACCCGAGGAGCTGGCTGAGGCCAACGTCCTTCTCGGCTCGGCTTGGGGCGTGATGCTCGCGGTCGGCGCTGGACTGGGCGGCCTCGTCGCTGCCACCCTCGGACGGGACGCTGCATTCGCCATCAATGCCGCGAGCTTCTGTGTGAGCGGACTGCTCATCCTGGGCATCCATCGGCCCTTCCAACAGGCGCGTGGCGATCCACGACTGACTCCCGCCAGCTCGGGCAGCCCGCTGGAAGCCCTCAGGGTCGTCGTCCGTTTCGCTCGCCAGAGCCGCCTCCTCTCGGCGCTGCTCCTGTCAAAGACGATGTTCGGCGTTGGCACCGGCGTGATCCTGCTGCTCGCCGTCTTCGGCCGGGACGTGTTCCATGGCGGGGACGTTGGTATCGGGCTGCTGTACGCGGCCCGTGGCCTGGGGGCTCTGATCGGGCCATTCGCCGCCCGCGCGATTGTCGGCACGGATGACCGCGGCATCATCCGCGGCATCGTCGCCTCGGTGATGGTCGTCGCGATTGCGTACGCCCTGTTCCCGTTGGCGCCCGGCATCTGGGTAGCGGCATTGCTGGTGTTCGTCGGTCACCTGGGCGGAGGCGCGCAGTGGATGCTCTCCACGTATGGCCTTCAGCGCGCAGCGCCGGATGAGATTCGCGGGCGAGTCTTCAGCTTCGACTACGGACTGGTCACCCTGACCATTGCTGCCTCGACCATCCTGGCCGGGGTGCTCGCGGAGAACGTCGACCCCGCATTCGCGGTGTGGACGATGGTCGCCCTCATCTCGATCGCCGGAGCAGCCTGGTTCCTGTTCACGCGTCCGTTGCTTCGAGGTCCTCTGGCCCGATCACCAGGAACTGACGACGCAGCGTGATCTCGTCGTCGTAGCCGCGCGTGGCGAACGAACCGAGCCCGTTGCAGAGGGTCAATGGACGCCAAGGTCCTCGATCTCGTAGCCCTTGGGGTACGTCGGGTGTCGCTGTGCCGTGATCAGCCGCGGACGCCGCCTGGCCGGTAGTCGACCGGCGATCCTGCCGCGCAGGCAGACTGCAGTCTCAGTCAGCCATCTGACGGCTGGGTGCGGGCGCGGCAACCCCACCGCTGCGAGCAGTTGCGCGTCGAGCATGGCGTGGACGAACGGACGACCGAGCGGTCGCAGGAAGCGTGGCAGGTACCAGCCCAGCAGGAGCTCACGCGTCGCGACGGCGAGCTGGAGGTTTTCGGGCGCAAACAGGTAGTGCTTCCTGGCGAACTCGTCGTAGTAACGCTCCAGCTCCTCGTAGTCCTCGGGAACGTCGCGTATCGCCATCCTGCGTGCGATCTCCCGCCAGAAGTAGAACGACGCGAGCTTCTCCTCGCGCAACAGCGGCCGCCAGCCGAAACGTTCGTTCCATCGAATCGGCTCGAAGATGAAGGTCGAGAGCACATATAGGAACTCGTCATTCGGTATCTCATAGCGGCCGTGCATCTGGTTGATGCGTCGAAGTGCGGCCCGGCCGCGCGGACTGTCGTAGCCGTGCTCCAGGATCTCGGCCAGCAGCAGCACCGTATCGTCGTAGCGCTTCTGCGTGCGCTCGGTGAACTCTCCCGTTCCCGCCAGCAGCGGTGTCCCCTTGGCGACGGCAAACGCCCGGAATAGCGCGAGCTCGAGCGACCTGGTGGTGTCCCACGGGAACTCGTGCAGGGACGTCAGGAAAGCGATGCGCTGGTGATCCGTGACCGGATCCAGCGACTTGATCTCGGCAAGGATCGCCGCGTGTCCCACTCGCGGTGGACTATACTGCGCGGCCAATACGACACAGCGTCGAGCGGGACGCGCGTTATCGGAAACAGGACCTCAGAGAGCTCGGGTCAGTGGGCTGAAAGCCTGAGCGGTTCATCGGCCGATGGCGCACCACCCGTGAGCGACCGGTGAACCGGTCCGGGCGCCGCCCGTTAGAGCGGCAACTGAGAGCGTTGTGCGGCCTCGGCCAAGCAGCGAAGGCGGGTGGAACCGCGAGAGGCACGGCCTCTCGTCCTGTCGGCAAATTGTCGATGGACGAGGGGTCTTTCTGATTCTCCGGAGGGCGCACGATGGCAGTTGAACAGAAGGTCGAAGAGATCCAGGAAGAAGAGGAGCTCTCCTTCGAGGCGCCCAAGCGCGAGTCGGCGGATGAGCTGCTCGACGCCGGCGCGGGCGATCCCCTCGACCCGATGCGTCATTCGGCCGCGCACGTGATGGCCGAGGCGGTGATGGACCTGTTCCCGGGCACGAAGCTCGGTATCGGGCCGGCGATCGCAACCGGCTTCTACTACGACTTCGACCTGCCGCGTCCCCTGACGACGGACGACCTGGCAAGCATCGAGGCGCGCATGGCGGAATCGGTCGCGGCCGATCACCCGTTCGTGCGCAAGGTCCTGCCGCCCGAGGATGGCAAGCGCTTCTTCGAGGAGCGCGGCCAGCCCTACAAGGTGGAAATCCTCGACGACCTCGCGAACGCCGCTCGCGACGCGGGCCAGCCCGCGCCTGAGGTGTCGACGTACGAGCATGGCTCGTTCATCGACCTGTGCCGCGGGCCGCACGTGGAGTCCACGGGAAAGATCGGCCCACTGAAGCTGCTCGCGGTCTCGGGCGCGTACTGGCGCGGGGACCAGAAGCGGCCTGCGCTGCAGCGCATCTACGGGACGGTCTGGTCCACCCAGGAGGAGCTCGACCGCTTCCTGTGGCGGCGCGAGGAAGCGAAGAAGCGCGATCACCGCAAGCTCGGTGTCCAGCTCGACCTGTTCAGCTTCCACGACGTCAGCCCGGGCGCCGCCTTCTGGCACCCCAAGGGCTGGACGCTGTACCAGACGCTGCGCAACGCGATGCGCGAGCTGCAGGCTGGGCGCGGCTACCAGGAAATCTACACGCCGCCGCTCGTCCACCGGAAGCTGTGGGAGCAATCGGGCCATTGGGACCTGTATCGCGACCACATGTTCCTGGTCGAGTCAGACCAGCAGACATACAGCCTCAAGCCGATGAACTGTCCCGAATCGACGTTCGTCTATCGCTCACGCGTGCGTTCGTACCGCGAGCTGCCGTTGCGCCTGTCCGAGTACGGCGTGCTGCATCGCAGCGAGCTGTCGGGCGTCATGTCCGGCCTTACCCGGGTGCGCCACTTCGTCACTGACGACGCCCACATCTACGTCACGCCGGCCCAGATCAAGGACGAGATCCTGGCGCTCATGGGCGAGGTGCGCGAGTCGTACTCGTGGTTCGGGCTCGAGCCGATGCTCACGTTCGGGACGCGTCCCGACAAGGCGCTCGGCGACGAGCAGACCTGGCGCGAGACGGAAGCACAGATGCTCGAGGCGCTGAAGGAATCGGGCGTGAACTATCGCGTCAAGCCAGGCGACGGAGCGTTCTACGCGCCCAAGATCGACATCCAGGTCGAAGACGCGCTGGGACGGGAATGGCAGACGGCGACGATCCAGGTCGACCGGCTCATGCTGCCCGAGCGCTTCGATCTGCACTACGTCGACGAGAACGGCGAACGCCAGCGGCCGGTTGCCATACATCGCGCGATCTACGGCTCGCTGGAGCGGTTCATCGGCGTGATCACCGAGCACTTCGCCGGTGCTTTCCCGTTCTGGTGCGCGCCGGTTCAGGCGATCGTCATCCCCATTGCCGATCGCCACAACGACGCAGCAGGCCAGCTTGCGGATGTCCTGCGCGCCAGGGGCATACGGGTCGAGGTGGACGACACGTCGAACCGGATGCAGAACAAGATCCGCCTGGCGCAAGAGCAGAAGGTGCCGTACATGCTCGTGCTCGGCGACCGGGAGATCGAAGCTCGGTCGGCGGCACCACGCACGCGCGGGGGAGAGCAGCAGCCAGCCGAGGGCTGGGATTCGCTCGCCGACCGGTTGGCCGCGGAGGCAGCCCATCGCGGCCCAGACACGTAGCTCGTCCAGACAGGTAGCTTGCGGGTCGGACTAACCTACCGAGGCATTGATCGCCATAGCGGAGTGTTGGGCATGAAGCGAGCGGCTGCCGGTCTGTTTGTGGGGCTGTTGATCGCAGCATGTGGGACTGCGGCGCCCGCCCCCGCCACGCCCTCAACGCGCGCGCCTGCAACGGTCGCGGCGTCCAGCCCAACTACCAGCGCGCCGCCTCCGTCCGCAGCGGTAGATTCCACGCCTTCCGCCCAGGCCAGCTTCTCGGGTCTTCCCTACGACGAGTTGCTCGCGCACATCCCGCCACTCGGCGGCACCTGCGAGGAGAGGTCCCTCTTCACGACGGGCGCCATGGCCATCACGACCTGCTTCGAGATCCAGGCACCGGGTGGCGCCGAGGCATTGGTCACCTATTTCCTATTCGACGAGCTCGCACCGGCCGACGCGTACTTCGATAGAGAACTACGCAGGGGAATGGGTAATCCAACTGGATCGGACTGCCATATCGGCCCCTCGGAATACCCGCTGGAGGTAGATGGCGAGGTGGTCGGTCGGGTGCTGTGCGCGGGGGACCCGGCCGCCGGCGATTCGCTTGCCGTGGCGTGGACGGACTCCCGGTCGATTGCGGGCCGAACCGGAGTTGGCTCGCTCAGCCTCGATTCCGGGACCTACGCGGACCTGGGCGCGCTGTTCGACGCCGCCCAGTTCATCCCTTAGGTCGGCGAGGCCAAGGCCGATCTACTCGGGTTGCACGGCTCGCGTACGATTCGCTGGACGACGCGCTTGTAGCGAGGGGGACCGGAAATGACGCGTACCTTGGCCATGGTCATCGTGCTGGTTGCGGGCTGCGGAACGGCTGCGCCCGTGGCTACGCCGACGGCTGCGCCTACCGTCACCGCGACCGCGGCACCTTCGACCCCTTCGGCCACACCGGTGGTCCTGACCTCATTATCCCCTGGTGTCGAGGCCGGTGGCAGCACCTGGAGCGCCTCGGCCGATTTCTCCAACTCAACGGTTGGTGATCGGTTCCTGTTCCAATGTCCGCCAGGCGGGACCGAATACGCGATCTGGGGGTCAGGCACGTATACGTCGGACTCCTCCGTGTGCACCGCCGCGGTCCACTCCGGTTGGATTGACTTCTTCAGCGGCGGGTCAGTCGTGATCGAGATGCGTCCCGGTCGAGAGTCGTACACCGGTTCCGAGCATAACGGCGTTACCAGCAGGGACTACAGCAGCTGGGGTTCGAGTTTTGCCTTCGCAGCTGCTCTGCCGTCGTCGACGGCGACGCCGACAGGGCCGCCAACATCTGAACCGGCCGGATCAACCGGGACCCTGAGTCCGGCGGCGGCCGCGCTGCTACTTCACATCCCGCAACACATGCGCGGCGACTGCATGGAGGTCACATCGTTCGACGCCGGCGTCCTCGTGGGCATCCAATGCATCAACATTCCGGGTGTCGACGGGTACGTCGTGTATACGTCGTTCGACAACTCGACGAACCTGCAGGATTCCTTCTTCGGCAACTTCGATTTCTTCGGGGAGGGTGTCGACGACGAGCGCGACGACTGCGCGATTGGACCGTCCCTGATCGCCTACGAGCGCGACGGGATCGCCGAAGGTCGCAGGTTCTGCAACAACTACGAAAGCGAGCCTGGGGCCATCATCTCCTTCTGGTTCGATGACGGGCTGTTGATCGAAGTCACGCTCGTCGTGTACGACGCAACGTTTGCCGGCACGAACGAGCTCGCCTTGTCGGCCGGGCCCAACCCGTAGTCGCGAAAACGTCAAACGGCTTCGGTCGGTAGCATTCCGCGGTCTGCGCGGGCCGGTCGCGCGCTCTAGGGAGGTTTTCGTTGCTCAAGGCACTTAAGTTCGTCGTGGCCATCGCGTTCGTTCTCGTGGGGGGTAGCATTCGCACCACCCGCGCAGTAGGAGGAGTACGCGCCGTGACCCGGTCATTCTTCGTGTCGGCGGTCGTTGTTTCGTTACTGGTTGGATGCGTGTCGCTTGGACCAGGTGGCACGAATCCGCCCACTGCACCACCGAGCTTTGGGATCACCACGCCCGCGCCTGCCACCCCCGTGGTTACGGCCACTCCGATAGCCACTCCGATAGCCACGCCGACGGCGGCGCCGATTGAGACGCCGACCAGCGAAGCCAGCACCACACCCGCGCCTCCGCTGACGCCGGCCCCGAGCAGCGGCACGATTGAGGATTTTGGCGCCGATACGCTCCTGTTCGCCGACGATTTCAGCGACGACACGAGCGGCTTCGGCGTCGGGACTAACAGCGGTGGAACGGTCGCGTACGTCAACGGTGCGCTTCAGTTCGACACGCTGTCACAGGGTTCGTGGATGTGGTCGCGGCGGTCAGTCGATACGTTTTCGAACGTGGTCCATGTGGAGGCGAGTTTCACGCCGTCCGCATTCGGCTACCAGGGCCTCCTGTGCGCCCGCAGCGACGATGAGTTGTGGGGCGCAGTGGCGAACGCCAACGGCATCTGGGTCTTCATCAAGCTGACCTCGGATGGCGCCACGATCCTGACATCCAACCAGCAGGTCGGCTTCGAGATCACCCCAGGAGCAACGACCCGCATCGCGCTCGACTGCGCGGGCACAAACACTGGCTCGCTGCGCATGCAGTTGTCACTCCCGGACGTCGGCCTGGTGGCGACGTACGAGGACACGGAAGGGCCCGAGAATTTCGACCGTGTCGGTGCATACGGGGAGTCCTCCGCACACCCGTACTCGCTGCGGATCGATGACTTGTTCGCCTACGGCGGCGAGGGCAATACGACCATGTCGCCCGCAGCGGTGGCGCTGCTCCAGCACGTGCCCGCAGCGTGGCGGCCCGACTGCTTCGAGACCCAGCCCAACCCCTTCGAGAGCGGCGCGCTCGCCTCGCTCTCGTGCGCCCTGGCCGACGGGCGCTCGGACGTCGCTGACTTCGTCCAGTTCGACACGAAGACCAACATGGACGCCGCGTACCAGGCCCGTGTGGACGCCTGGGCGGTCGAATCGACCGCGACCTGTGAAAGCGGTCCCAACGAGGTGAGCTACACCATCGGCGGGACGCCGGCGGGCCGCGTCCTGTGCGCGCCGCAGACCGTCGGCATCCGCGCCGACTGGACGCACGACTTGCTCACGATCCTCACCACGCTGACGGACTTCGACGGCAGCTATGGCGACGCATACCAGGATTGGCTGATCGCCGGCCCCGAATGAGTCGTCCAGCGGACTGGGCAGGGGAGGAATTCGGGTCGCCTGTGCTATATTCCGGCCCGTCCGTGGAGCGCCCGGAATGTCTTCGTGCGCGGGGTGTATCGCTATTGGGTAGTCATCGTTTGAGGGATCTGGCCTGAGTCGAGAGCTCCGCATCAACGAGATGATTCGCGTCCCGCAGGTGCGGGTCGTGGACGAAGAGGGCAATCAGATGGGCGTGCTGGCCACGCCGGAGGCTCTCCGAATTGCGCAGGAGCGAGGCTTCGATCTCGTGGAGGTCGCCCCGATGGCGGCCCCGCCAGTCACCCGATTTCTCGACTACGGTCAGTTCAAGTACGAGCAGGCCCGACGCGAGAAGGAAGCGCGCCGCCACCAGCGGGCGGTCGAGTTCAAAGAGATAAGGCTCAAAGTAAAGATCGGTAAGGGCGACTTCGACACCAAGGTCCGCCGCTCGATCCAGTTCCTGGAGCTGGGCGATCGGGTCAAGGTGACGGTCCAGTTCCGAGGGCGCGAGGTAAGCCACGCGTATCTTGGGCGGGACCTGCTGGTGCGCTTCGCTGAGCAGGTTGGCGAGCACGCACAGGTCGAGCGACAGCCGCTGCTGGAAGGCAAGCAGATGTCGCTGGTGATGGCATCGACCCACAAGCCCAAGGCTCTGCCAGCTCCGCCTGACGCTCGTCGCGAGGGTGCCAACGGGGCCGCGGCCGAACCCGTGGAAGCCGTAGCCGAAGCCAAGCCAGCCGAAGCCAAAGCGAAGCGAGCCGAAGCCAAGCCAACCGAGGCCAAGGCCGAAGCCGAAGCCGAGGCCAAGGCCGAAACCGAGCCAGCCGAAACGAAAGCGAAGCCGGCCAAAGCGGCCGCGAAGCCCAAGACAGAAAAGACAACGCCAGCGCGAACAAGAACGAAGGTCGCTGTCTCGGAAGCCGGGAAACCGGCAGGAGCGTAATAGCAAGCCGCAGGAAAGCGACCGCGCAAGCGGTAGCTCGCCGGAGGCGCGCAGCAGAGCCCGGAGGGCTACTGCGGAGGTAGACTCGCAAGCCCAGGAAAGCGACCGCGCAAGCGGTAGCTCGCCGGAGGCGCGCAGCAGAGCCCGGAGGGCTACTGCGGAGGTAGAAACAAGATGCCAAAGATGAAGACCCACAAAGGCGCCGCGAAGCGCTTCGGCGTGACCGGCGGCGGCAAGGTCGTCCGCGCCAAGGGCTGGAGCGGCCACCACCTCGACATCAAGTCGTCACGACGCACGCGCCGCTACGCCGGCAAGGCTGTGCTCGATCCAACCAGCTCTGACGCTGTTCGCCGCCTCCTGCCGTACCTCAAGGGATAACGACACATGGCACGAGTCAAGCGCGGAGTTACCGCGCACAGGCGCCACAAGCGGCTGCTGAACGCGGCCGAGGGTCGGCGCGGCACACGCTCAACGCTGATCAAGCCAGCGCGCGAGGCACTGCTTCACGCGATGGCGTACGCATATGTCGGCCGCAAGCAGCGCAAGCGCCAACTGCGCGCTCTGTGGATCGTCCGGCTCAACGCAGCCGCCCGTCAGCATGGCCTCACCTATGCCAGGCTGATCAGCGGGTTGAAGTCGGCGGGCGTCGCGCTCGATCGCAAGATCCTGGCCGACATCGCGGTTCGCGATGCGGCTACGTTTGCCAGCATCGCCGAGGTCGCGCGAGCCAGGTAGCGGCAGCTAACGCGCCGTGGACCTGGCGTCCTTCTCCACTCAGCTAGACGACCTCCGCAGCCGCGCGCTCGCGGCCGTCGCAAAGACTGACGATCCCGCAGAGCTCGACGATGTCGAGAGCGCCTACCTGGGCCGCAAGGGCGAGCTGCGTACGCTGCTCGGCACCATCGGCACACTACCCAAAGAGGACCGACCCAGGGTTGGGGCGCTCGCGAATCCAGTTCGCGAGGAGCTCGAGCGCGAGATCGGGGAGCGGCGCGCCCGACTGAACGAGATCGCGCTGGACGTACGCATGGCGCGCGAGCGGACGGACGTCACGCTGCCCGGACGCCCCCTGCAACGCGGCTCCCTGCATCCCCTGATCGAGACGCAGCGTGAGATCGCGCGCATCTTCGGCCAGTTCGGGTTCGTGGTTTACGAGTCGCCCGAAGTAGAGACAGACGAGCTGAACTTCCAGCTCCTCAACATTCCTGCCGATCACCCCGCGCGGGACCTGTGGGACACGCTCTACCTGGACGGCACGGACCGCCGCTACCTGCTGCGCACCCACACGTCGCCGGGCCAGATCCGCCTGATGCGCGAATCTCCGCCGCCCATAAGGGCCGTGCTGCCCGGGCGCTGCTATCGATACGAGGCGGTGGACGCCAGCCACGGCTTCGAGTTCTTCCAGGTGGAGGGGCTGATGATCGACGAGGGCACGACTCTCGCCCATCTGCGAGGGCTACTGGACGAGTTCGCACATGCGATGTTCGGCGCGGGGACGCGGACGCGGTTTCGGCCCGGCTACTACCCATTCACCGAGCCCTCGGTGGCGTTCGACATCAGCTGCACGATCTGTGGCGGGGTTGGCTGCCCAGCATGCAAGCGCACCGGCTGGCTGACCATCCTCGGCGCGGGCATGGTCCACCCGGTCGTGTTGAGCAACGTCGATCTGGATCCGGAGCGATACCAGGGTTTCGCATTCGGGATGGGCACCGACCGGATCGCGATGCTCCGTCACGGCATCCCGGACATCCGTGCGTTCCTGGATAACGACATGCGCTTCCTGGAGCGGTTCTAGTGCAAGGGGACTATTGATGCGTGTCCCGCTTTCGTGGCTACGCGACTACGTTGACTTTGACCTGCCGCCGGAGCGCCTTGCCGAGCGCCTGACGATGCTCGGGCTGGAGGTCCAGTCCATTGATCCAATCGGTACCGACTGGTCCTCCGTCGTCGTCGGAGAGCTGCTCGAGGTGATCCCGCATCCGACCGCCGATCGGCTGTCGCTTACCAAAGTGCGCGTCTCTGAGTCGGATGCGCCGCTTGCCATCGTCTGCGGCGCCACGAACATCGCGGTCGGCCAGCGCGTGCCGGTGGCCCTGCCCGGCGCGGTTCTGCCGGGCGGCCGGCAGATCGGCATTTCGACCATCGCTGGCAGCGAGAGCCGCGGGATGCTGTGCTCTGGCGCGGAGCTTGGCCTCACGGCCGACGGGGATGGGATCCTCATCCTGTCGGATCTGGACACGAAGCTCGGCCAGCCGCTCACCGACCTGGTCGGGGACACCGTTCTGGACATCGACGTCAAGCCCAATCGGGGCGATTTGCTGTCGATGATCGGCCTCGCTCGAGAAGTTGCGGCAATAACCGGCTCACGCGTCCGCTGGCCGAGCATCGAGGTGCCTGAATCGGGCGATTCGACCAACGACCACCTGTGGGTCGAGGTGGCCGACAAGCGGCTCTGCTCGCGCTTCGTCGGTCGCTACATGGACGGGCTGAAGATCGGACCATCCCCGGTCGGCGTTCAGCTGCGGCTCTCCGCGGCCGGTATGCGCCCCATCTCCAACGCGGTCGACGCCAGTAACTACGTCATGCTCGAGCTGGGCAAGCCGATCCACGTGTTCGACGCCGCGTCGGTCAGCGGCGGGACCATCATCGTCCGCCCCGCGCGCGAGGGGGAAAAGCTCGAGACGCTCGACCACGTCGAGCGCACGCTGACCCCCGACACGCTGGTCATCGCGGACGCTGGCGGGGCACTCGGCATTGCCGGCGTCATGGGCGGAGCACACAGCGAGGTTGGGCCGGCCACCACAGCGGCCATCGTCGAGTCGGCGATCTTCGATGCGGTGTCCATCCGGCGCACGGCTCACCGTTTCGGCCTCAGGAGCGAGGCCAGCCTCAGGTTCGAGAAGGGCCAGGAGTCCCGATTGGCCCGGCTGGGGGCGGATCGAACAGCGCAGCTTCTTGCCCAGTGGGGAGGCGGCCGACCCGCCGTCGGGGTGGTCGACACGAATCCCGTCGACGAAGAGCCGCGGCGCGTGGCCTTCAGGCCGGCGCGGGTCAGTCGGTTGCTGGGCCAGCAGATCGAGACGCAGGAGATGCGCGACACGCTGGCTCGGGTCGAGATAGCGACCGAGGAGGCTGACGGGGCGCTCGTCGCGGTGGCCCCGCCGCACCGGCGTGACATCGAAATCGAGGCGGACGTGATCGAGGAGATCTGCCGCATCCGCGGGTACGAGAGCCTGCCGCCGCGACTGCCCGACACGGTGATGCCCGGGTATCGCCCGGATCCCCGACGCGCCGAGGACACGATCCGCGACCTGCTTTCGGGCCACGGCCTGAACGAGGTTGTGACCAACGGGCTGATCGCGCCGCTGGATCACGCGCGCCTGGGCATCGTCGCCGACGACCCGGAGACCATCCGAGTCGCGAACCCCGTCACGGCAGATCACTCCGAGCTGCGGCGCTCGCTCCTGCCCGGACTGGTCGGCGTCCTGTCGCGCAATGAGCGGCAGCGCCGGTCAGACATACAGATATTCGAGATCGGCCCGATCCACGGCTGGCTGGACGGGGCACCCTGGCAGGCCAACAATCTTGGAATCCTGTTCGCTGGGAGCTGGGCGCCACCGTCGTGGGTCGAACCGACCAGACCGGTCCAACTCGAGGATGTCAAGGGCGTCGTCGAGTGGCTGGCCGAGCGTCTCCATCTGGGTCCCGTCAACTACTCCCACAATTACTCGATGAAGGGCGTCGAGCACCCTCACCGAGTCGCACTCGCGCGAGTCGGCGGTGGGGAATCAACGGTGATTGGGCGCGTTGGCGAGTTCGATCCGCGCTACCTGGCCGCCTACGAGATCAAGGCCGAGCGTGCGGTCTTCGCCGTGCTCGACGTGGCGAAAGTCGCCGAGGCAGCCGCGCTGGTGCCGCAGGTGCGCGACGTGGACCGGCTACCGGCAGTGGAGCGCGACATCGCGGTGATCGTCGGTCGCGACGTGGCGGCAGCGGACGTGGAAGCGGCAATCCGTACGCACGCCGGACCAAACCTGGCCGCGCTGGGACTCTTCGACAGATACCAGGGACCGCCGCTGGAGGCGAACGAGATCAGCCTCGCGTATCGACTCCGATTCCAGCCTGAGGACACGCCACTCACGGAGGCACAGGTCGAGCAGGCGGTGGCAGCGGTCACGGACGCTCTCGGTCGCGAGGTCGGGGGGCGGGTACGAAGTGGAAGTTGACATTGCGCTGGTCGTGCTGCTCGTTGCGGCGTTCCTGCTCGGAGTGCTGCGTGGCGCCGTAAGGCAACTAATCGTTCTCGGGGCCTGGCTGGTCACTTTCATAGTCGCGGCGTACCTGCGCGGCATGGTCGGCGACTGGATCGCCTCGAACGCGTTGGGGTACTCGCGCGAGCACGTCGAGATGCTCGCCTTCCTGGCTACTTTCCTGGTGCTCTTCGCGCTGGCCGTGCTGGTAATCGAGATCGGCGGAAGCACGATCCGTCTGACAGAGCGCCCGGCCGTGGACGAGGTGCTGGGAGGCTTCCTCATGCTTGGCGCGATGCTGCTCGCGATCGCGTCGGTAGCGATCGCGCTTGACACCTACTACGTCGCGAGCCCGCCAGTCGGGGCAGCCGAGCTCGGCATCGTTCGTGAACTTCACCTGGCCTTCGATCGCTCGGGCATCGTTCGCGCGATGCATGACTCACTGATCCCCGGCCTGATCGCGTTGCTTGGACCTCTCCTGCCCCAGGACGTCCGCCTGATCATCCGCTGACCGCAAGCGCCGTGCTGCGAATCGCCGAGCGGCCGAACGATCTTCAGCGCCAGCCGCTGCCGCGCTCGTTCTTCTTGCGCCCAACCGTCGAGGTTGCCCGAGACCTGCTCGGCGCCTGGCTGTGCCGCGAGACTGCCCAACGCCTGACAGTTGGGCGGATCGTGGAAACGGAGGCCTACGGCGGGCCCGATGATCTTGCCAGCCACGCCCGCGCCGGCCGGACGCAGCGCACCGCGCCGATGTTCGGCGAGGTCGGCCACGCCTACGTCTACCTGGTCTATGGGATGCACGAGTGCCTGAACGTGGTCGCCCACGCAGATGGAGCAGATGCCGGCGCCGTGCTCCTGCGCGCGATCGACCCGCTAGTTGGCGTGGACGTCATGCGCACGCGGCGCGACCGAGCCACGGACCCAGACTCTCGACTGGCCGCCGGGCCAGCGCGCCTATGCCAGGCGATGGCGGTCGACAGATCTTTCGATGCTCACGACCTGGCTACTGGAGACGGACTCTGGCTGGCAGCGCCCGATCAACCACCTGACGCCGCAGTTATGGACAGCGGGCCGCGCGTCGGCGTGGATTACGCGGGCGAATGGGCGAACCGACCGTGGCGCTTCTGGCTGGCCGGTAACCCGTCCGTGTCGCGGAGTTGATCCATTTGGCACGCCAGATATGACTGACGCGCGCAGCCAGGAGCTGCTCGAGTACCCGCTGATTCGCGCTCGCGTCGCGGACCTCACCGCTTTCGCCCCTTCGCGCCGGCTGGCGGAGCGTTTGTCGCCCAGCTCGGATGCCATAGTCGTCAAGCGGATGCTCGACGAGACGGACGAGGCTCGTGATCTGCTGTCGCGGCGGCCTGATGTGGGAGTTGGCGGGGCGCGCGACATCGGCCAGTTCGTGCTCCGTGCGCGCCGGCGCGGGCGGCTGTCGGGGAACGAGCTGCTGGAGATTCTCGAAACCCTCGTTGCGGCGGGCCGCCTGGCGGACGTGCTGCGCGACGAACGGCCGCCGCTGCTCCACGAGCTCGGCCGCTCGATCAAGCCCTTGCCCCAGCTCCGTGCGCGGCTCGAACAGAGCCTGGACCCGGCCGGAGAGCTGCTGGACGGCGCCTCACCGGCGCTCGGCGGCCTGCGACGAGCCGTGCGCGTTGCCTACGAGCGGCTGCGTTCGAAGCTCGAAACCCTGGTCCACGGCAGCGAATTTGCATCCGCGCTCCAGGAGCCCCTGGTCACGCTGCGCAACGGCCGCTACGTGATCCCAGTTCGGGCCGACCAGCGGGGCCGGGTCAAGGGCATCGTCCACGACCAGTCGGGCAGTGGCCAGACGCTGTTCATCGAGCCGCTCGTCATCGTGGAGCTGGGCAACACCTGGCGCGAGGCACAGCTGGCGGTCGAGGCGGAGGAGGAACGCATCCTCGATGACCTCTCGGCGCTCGTCGACGGCCAGGCCGACGCGCTCGACGAGACCCTCGCCGTGCTGGCGACCTTCGATTTCTGGACCGCCCGCGCCCGGCTGGCCGGCGAACTGGATGGCGTGCGGCCTGAAACCGTCAAGTCCGACGACGTTGAATTGCTGTCGGCGCGCCACCCGGGCCTGACGGGGCGAGTCGTGCCCATCGACATTCGACTCGGTGGCGAGGTCCGTGCGCTGGTGATCACCGGGCCCAACACCGGCGGCAAGACCGTCGCGCTGCGCACTTTGGGGCTCCTCGCGCTGATGCACCAGTCGGGGCTGCACATCCCGGCCGCGCCCGGCAGCCGCCTGCCCGTGTTCCGTGACGTGTTCGCGGATATCGGCGACGAGCAATCCGTCGCGCAGTCGCTCTCGACGTTTTCGGGCCACATGCGCTCGATCGTGCGCATCGTCGAGGCGGCCGGACCCGGATGCCTGGTGCTGCTCGACGAGCTCGGAGCGGGCACCGATCCGACCGAGGGATCCGCGCTCGCCCAAGCTCTCCTCGACCATTTCATAGCTGCTGGCGCGCTTATCGCCGCCACGACGCATTACGCCGAGCTCAAGACGTACGCACACAACACTGAGGCAGCCAGGAATGCCTCGGTCGAGTTCGATCTCGACACGCTCAGCCCGACCTACCGGCTGACGATCGGCCTGCCGGGCACCAGCCATGCCTTCGCCATCGCAGAACGCCTGGGGTTGCCGGAATCGCTCGTGAATGATGCGCGGACGCGACTGGGCGAGGCACAGGAGGAGTTCGAACGGACCCTGGCGTCGATCAAGGAGACGCAGCTGACGGCCGAGGAGTCACTTGCCCGCGCTACGGAGGCCGAGGAGCGTGCTCGCGCAGCGCGGCGCGAGGCAGAGGATGAGCGATCGGTGGCCCGCCGGGAACGCGAGTCCGCGGTAGCCGATGCCCGAGCGGAGGCAAAGCGCGCCCTGGACGAGGTACATGCCGAGATCGCGGCGGCGCGGGAGCTGTTGGCACGGACGACGCTGACGGAGGCGCGGCTGGAGGAATCAGCCGCGCGCCTGGAGGAGAGCGTCGGCACCTTGGTAGGGGAGGGTGCATCCCTTGCCGCGCCGCCCGCGCCCGCTCCCGGTGAGGCGGATTCGGCGAAGATCAAGGTCGGGTCGAATGTCCGCTCGCGTGACGGTTGGGAGGGGACCGTGGCCGAGATCGACCAGCGATCAGGTCAGGCCACCATCGCGGCCGGGTCGCTGCGCATCAACGTGCCGCTGAGCGACATCGAGGTCCTTGCCGGACCCGCGGCTGCCGCGGCCGCTCGGCGCGGTGACCTGGCCCAGGCTCCAGTGAAGCCCGCGCCGCGTGCCGTTCCGTCGAGCCTCGACCTGCGCGGCGCCCGCGTGGAAGAGGCGCTCGAGATGCTCGATTCATATGTCGACCAGGCGTCGGTCGCGGGTGCTCCGCGCGTGACCGTCATCCACGGCCATGGTTCGGGCGCGCTGCGCGACGCCCTACGTTCTCAGCTGACCGGGCATCCCCTTGTCAAGTCGTGGCGACCCGGAGAGCGCGGCGAAGGCGGCGACGGAGCAACGATCGTCGAGTTCTAGCGACCCTCAGCCGAACTCGCAGTCGGGGGTGACCTTCTGCAGGGCGCGCTCGAGAACGACGAGCTCTTGATCGTCGAGTCGCTCAATGAACAATTCGGAAACCTTGCCGAGGTGGACGGGCACGGATTCCTTCAGGCGAGCCAGGCCTGCATCGGTTAAAGCGACTACGACGCCGCGGGCGTCTGCATCGGCGCTCGACCGTCGAACGAGTCCGTCGTCGACCAAGCGGTCGACTCGTCGGGTCATGCCGGAGCGCGAGCTGAAAGCCCGGTTTGCCAAGTCAGTCATGCGCAACTCACCGCCGTAGAGAGCCAGCTGGGCCAGCACGTCGAAGTCGCCCAATGTCAGGCCGGTGCGAGTGACGAGATCGGTCGCGAGCTCGCGCATCAGCGAGGCATGCGCCTGGAGGAACGAACGCCAGGCCTCGAGGCCGCGCTCATCCGGCAGCGCATCGCGCGCGAGGCTGTCCAGGAGAGTGGCGCGGCTCGTTTCCGAAGATACTTGCATGTGCAACCAAGTAGGAGTAATGTAATTGCAGCTGCAACTATAGCAGCCAAAAGGTACCGAAGGAAGAGTTCAATGATTGCCGAAGCCAAGCCCGACATCGACCGATCGGTCAGCCGTCGGTTCGCCACGCTTGCCGACGACGCGAGCGTCGTGCGGACCGCCGCTGCCCTCGAAGCGAACGGGATCATCGTCCTACGAGCCGCGGACGCCGCGCAGGCGAAATTGATCGTCCTGGACCTCATCCCCGATGGATCCGAGGTTCATCAAGGTGCCTCGGAGACTCTCGAGGTCACTGGCATCACCGACGAGCTCACGAAGTCAGGTCGCTACGAGGCCCTTCGTCCACGGATCTGGAGCATGGATCGCACGACGCAGGCCGACGAGATCCGCCGCCTCGGCGCCGCGCCCGAGGTGATGCTGGGCAGCGTGCATGCCGTTACCGAGACCGGGTCGCTGATCGCGGCGTCGATGAGCGGGAGCCAGCTGGGGCCCTACCTGAGCGGTGCCGGACGGGTGATTCTTGTCGTCGGGACGCAGAAGATCGTGCCCGACCTGGAAGAAGGGTTCCGGCGCATCGCCGAGTACTCCTTCCCACTCGAGGACGCCCGAGCTCAGGCGGCATACGGCATCCACAGCGCCATCAACAAGATCGCCGTGATCAACGGCGAGATCAGTCCCGGCCGTATCACCGTCGTCCTCGTCGACGAGGTCATCGGGTTCTAGCAATGCCTGAATCGACGCTCGGCGTCGGGATCATCGGGGTCAATCCCGCCTGGGGCTGGGCTGCCACCGCTCACATCCCTGCCCTGCGCGCGCTGCCGAACTACGAGATTCGGGCACTGAGCGCGACCAGCGCTGAGTCCGCGCGGGCCGCAGGCGAAGCCTTCGGGGTCGCAGCCGTGTTCGCGGATCACGAGGATCTGGTGGCCCAGCCCGACGTGGACGTGGTTGCCGTCACGGTCAAGGTCCCGCACCATCGAGAGCTCGTCTCCGCCGCGCTCGTTGCCGGCAAGGCCGTGTACTGCGAGTGGCCGCTTGGCCGCGACCTCGACGACGCTCGAGCAATGGCCGTGCTCGCCGCTCAGCACGGGGTGCGAACAATCGTGGGGTTGCAGGCGCGCCAGGCCCCCGCGATCAAGTTCGTCCAACAGCTGTTGGACGACGGATACGTTGGCGAGGTCCTGTCAACGACCATGATCGGGCTGTCGGTACCAGGTGAGGTCGTGGTCCAGCCCAACGTCTACATGTTGGACAGGAATAACGGGGCCAACGTACTCACCGTCGCCGTCGGCCACAGCCTGGACGCTCTCAATTACGTCCTGGGCGAGTTCGCCGAACTGTCGGCCGTGTCGGGCCTTCGTCGTCCGCTGATCACCGCCGAACAGACCCGGGAGCAGATCGTAAAGACGGCACCCGACCAGATCGCCGTGATCGGCACCCTTACGTCGGGGGCAACGGCCAGCGTCCACGTCCGGGAGGCAGTCGCCGGTGGTACCGGGCTCCTATGGGAGATCAACGGAACCGAAGGAACGCTCCGGATCACCGCACCCTCTGTGTACCTCGAGATCCTTCCGCTGACCGTCTCGGGGGCCCGCGGGCGGATGGAGCCGCTCGAGCTTGCTATTCCGCTGGCGCTGACACAGAAGTGGCCCACGCTGTCGAGCCTGGAAGGAGCGCCTGCCTACAACGTCGGGCACGCCTACGCCGCTTTCGCGGCAGACATGGACACCGGGACTCATACCGTGCCGGACTTCGCCGAGGCGGTCAGGCGCCACGAGGTTATCGCCGCGATCGAAAGGTCCGCGGCGACCGGTGAGCGCGTGAAGCCGTGGCCTGTCGTCCCCGTCCACAAAGCAGTGCGGTCTAGCGCACCGAAAGGAGCAACTCATCTTGGCCACCCAGGTTGAAACAGCAGCGCGTGAGGTCGTCCTCGTAGAGGACGCGCACGTGCGCCCGATGATGGGCCTCGAGATCCTCGAGCCCCTGCCGTCCCGCAACATCCCATACGAGTTGGTGGATCCGTACATCCTGGTCCACGAGGGCGTCGTTCCGATCACCCCGGAGCGAGCAGCCATGGATACGACGCACCCGCACCGCGGGTTCGACAACCTCTGGTACGTGATCGCGGGCGAGGCAAGCACTGGCCATAGCACTGGCGCCGACGGTACGTTTGAACGTGCCCGGCTCAAGGCCGGATCGCTGCTCAAGTTGCGCACGGGCCGCGGCGTTTGGCACGCCGAAGGTCTTGGGCAGGAGCAGCTCGCAGAGGGCAAGGCCGGCAGCGAGATGCGCGGTGTGCTCTTCTGGGTCAACCTCGCACGCAAAGACAAGCACGCAGAGCCGACCTCGCAGGTGGTTGAAGCTGGCGATGTGCCGGTGCGCAACGAGGGCGACGCTGTCGTCCGCGTGCTGGCGGGGGAGGGCTCACAGGTTGAGCTGGGGACTCCTGGGCTGATCCTGGATGTCGAGCTGCCGGCAGGCGGCGCTTACAGCACGCCAATCC
Source organism: uncultured Anaerolineaceae bacterium (assembly GCA_964477545.1). GTDB lineage: Bacteria > Chloroflexota > Limnocylindria > Limnocylindrales > CSP1-4 > JALYGJ01. Next base: position 22,377 of record CAYZEJ010000011.1, read on the forward strand.
CGGCCGAGTTCAACGGTTTCGTCTACATGCTCGAGGGCGAGGCGGCCTTCGGTTCCAACCGATTGGGCGCCAAGCGATCCCAGATCGCCGTATTTGGGCCCGGCAGCACCATGTCTGTCGACGATGCGCAGCCCGGAACGCGTTTCATGCTGATGTCCGGGAAGCCGTACGGGGAGGAGCCCGTCTACAACGGTCCCTACGTCGACTGATCGGCATAGGATGGTCCGCGAACCGTGGACCAGCCGCACACGAACGCGTCATTAGGGCATGAGCCCATCCGTACGATCGGGCGAGATGAGCTGAAGGCCAAGCTCGACCAGGGCGACGACCTCAAGTTGGTCATGGCTCTGAACAGGTGGGCGTTCGACGCCAAGCATATCCCGGGCTCGCTCCATTTCGACAAGCCCGATGAGCTGTATGCGCAGGTGCACCCACACGATGAAGTCGTCGTCTATTGCTCGAACGTTGACTGCCTGTCGAGCGTCGCCCTCTATCGCGAACTGGTACGCCGGGGCTATCGCAATGTGCGCCGTTACGCGGGTGGGCTGCTCGACTGGGAGGATGCCGGGCTCCCGCTCGAAGGCAGCTTCGCCACCTCAACATGACCACGGATGGGCGGGCGATACCTGACGCGCCCCGAGATCATCCGTATGCGGCCGAGATCGAGGCCGAGCGGCTCGGCTGGTACGAAATCGTTGATCTCGTCCGCTCACTCACGCCGGACGAGTGCCTGGAGCCTGGTTACCAGCGCGACCCCGACTGGACCGTCCGAGATGTGGTCGCCCATGTCGGCACATGGCTGGCGGAGGCCCAGCTCCAGTTCGAACGAATGAGCGCGGGCACGTACCAGGGCCACGAAGTCGACGTCGATGCCCTTAACGCGGCACTGTTAGCCGGGATGCAGGGTCAGCCGTGGGAGGTGGCGTGGGTGCAGGCCAACAGCGGCCGAACAAGGATGATCGACGAGTGGTTCCAACTGAGCGACCAATCCGACGAGGCGGCCTGGTGGGTTCGCAAGTCTGGGGGTGACCATTACCTAGAGCACCTCGAGCGACTCCGTGAGTGGGTCAGCGCGCTCGTCGAACGGCGCCCGACCGCGGGCTAGCTCGCCTCAGGCGCGGCTGGTACGGGCGTGTCGATCGGTGTAGGGGTGATGTCGATCGTCGGCGGTGGGGGTACCGTGGGCGGCGGCTCGGTCGGCGGCGGTGGCAGCGTCGGCGCTGGCTCGGTGGGTGGCGGCGGCGGTTCGGTCGGCGGCGGGGGTGTGATCTCGAATGTCGGCTCCGGACTGGGGCTGAAGCTCGGCTCCAGGCTGGGCGAGACAGATGGCGATGGGGAGGGCAGGGCGGCGCATGAACCGGTCGGAGCGAATGGCGCGCCCCACGATCTGCCGTAAGGAATCCAGCCACGGGTGAAGATGTAGAAGGTCTCGGTCTTAACGTCAGGATCGGGTCCGCCGGCGACACCTGGCCCCTGCTTCGCCCGGGCGATCCAGTCGAGGTTCGCAGCCTGCCAGTCTGGATGTCCCGCTTCGACACCCTCCAGCGCCAGGAAGCCGCGCGCTTCCGGCACGCCGGAGCAGCCTTCCACCCACAGCAGCCAGCGGTTGGGGTCGTTCTCGCCGATGTCCTGCGGCGCGCCGGGGTTGGGAATCACCTGGAGCCCCACCTTCGTCGTGTCCTCGCCCGGGACCGTGCCATCGATGAAGACTTCGCGAACCGTGCGCGTCGTGAACTGCGTCGGCCGCATGCCGCTCCAGGCGTCCACCTCAGCGTCGACTATTCCCGGTGGCCGCTGGAAATCGCGATTCGGCCAATCGGCTGTGGTTTCCTGGAGAAAGCCGCGCCACATAGGCGCCGCCGCGTCAGTCGACAGGACGGGGTTTTCGGCTGTCAGGACCGGTGATCCGTCGCTGTTGCCGTTCCATGCACCGACTACGAGGGCGTACTCGCCGGCGTCGCGGCCTGCCTGGTCCGGGGGCGCGATGTAACCGAAGGCCACAAGGTCGTTCGCGTCCTGGCTGGTGCCGGTCTTGATCGTCGCCGCCCTGCGACCGCCAGGTCCCTGGAGTGCGAACTCGCCCCAGAACTCGTTCTGCTGCGGATCGGTGTTGCTCGCCAGGATGTCCGTCATCACGTACGCCGCCTGCGGGCTGACGACGACGTCCTGGACGGTCGGCTCGTACACAGGCACCAGATCGACGCCCGCCGAATCCGTGATCTGGATGATGTGCGTGTAGCCCACTCGCTGGCCGGCATTGGCGAGCGTGCCGAACGCCACGGTGACGTCACGCGGATGGCTCACCTCGGTTCCGAGGGTCAGCGACAGGCCGGCCTGGGGCGTTGCGTTCTGGAACGTCATGCCGAATCGGCTGGCCATCTCGAACACGTGCGTCACGCCGTTGATCGCCTGGGCCTTGACCGCGCCGATGTTTAGCGACATCTGGATGTGGCTGCGCATGCGCATCGGGCCGCGCTCGAGAAGGTCGTAGTTCTTGGGCGTGTAGCCCGAGGAGTTGTCGAACGTCGTGGTCACGTCCATGAACATGGATGCCGCCGTCATGGTGCCGTCGTTGATGCCGGTCACGTAGTTGAACGGCTTGAATGCCGATCCGGGCTGTCGCCAGCCATCGCCGAGCACGTCGAACTTGGGCTGGAATTGCGGGCTGGAGATGTCGTCGCGGTAATACCCCGCGCTGCCCACGTAGGCCAGGATTTCCCCGGTCTCGTAGTCCATCGCGATCATCGCGCCGTTGTTGACCTCGAGGTTGCCCAGTTTGCGCATCCAAGGTTGGTAGGGCACGCCGAGCTGCGCCGCGTAAGCCTCGGGATCGTCGTCGTGAGGGAGGAGCACGGCCGCCGTGACCCACTTCTCGGCCGTCTCCTGGAGGGACGCATCGAGTGAGCTCACGATGCGCAGGCCGCCGCGCTCCAGCTCGGGGCAGGTCTCCGCGTCCGCGCACAGCTTGGTCGCGAGTTCCTCGCGCAGCGCCCAGATGAAGTGCGGCGCAAGCCACTGGCGCAGCTCGGGTTCCTGGGGCGTGAGGATGATTGCCTCCTGCGTCGCCGCCAGCAGCTCCTCGGAGGTGTACTCGTCGCCTGTAAGGACGAGACGTGATGGCTCTTGCGCCATCTGCCTCAGGATGAAGTTGCGGCGATAGACGATGGGGACGCTCTCGTTGAGCGGCACGTAAAGGGTGCCGTTGTCGGCGACCACGGCATTGCGCACGAGGTCGTACGACGATGGTGACTGCGGCAGGCCGGCGAGGAGCGCCACCTGACCCAGGGTGAGATCGTTGAGGTTCTCGACGCCGAAGTAGGCACGCGCGGCCGCTTTGATCCCGTACGCGCCGTTGCCGTAGTAGTTCTGGTTGAGGTAGGCGGTGATGATCTGTTCCTTACCGGCCTCGCCCGGGTAGGCGTCGGTGACGCGCACCGACTGGATGATCTCCTTGATTTTGCGTTCGATCACCCGGTCGGGATCGCGCACGAGCTCGGGATCGAGCAGGCGCTGGCGCACGAGCTGCTGCGTGATCGTGGACGCGCCGCGCTCACGGCCGCGGAACGTGTCGAGCATCGCCGAGGCGATGCCCACCGGGTCCACTCCGGTGTTGGTCCAGAACGACCGGTCCTCGGTGGACGTCGTCGCATCGATCAGGATGGGCGGGATCTGCTCGAAAGTGACCGGCTCACGCGCCTCGCCCGCGTTGAAGCGGGCCAGCTCCACGTCGCCTGTACGGTCGTAGACGACCGACTCGGAGATGAACTCGAGGTTGTCGAGCTCGCTCGTCTCGGGCAGCCCCTGGCTGTAGGCCGCGAAAACGCCGACGACCAGCACCAACCCGCCGATGGCGACCATGGCTATCGACGCGAAAAGCAACATTGGTAGCGCGACTGCGAGCTGGCGCCCGACCCCGCCCTTGCGCCTTGGCTGCGAGCCGTTGGTGCGCTGGGAGCCGTTGGTGCGCTGGGAGCCGTTCGTGCGACTCTCCTGCCAGCCATCGCGGCTGTTCTGATTCATAGTGGAGTCCGATCGTCGCTTGCGGGCCGCCATTCTCTAGCATTGACGGCGTGAGTGTGTCGAACGGGTCGAACGGGCTACTTGCCGAGCTGACGTGGCGCGGCTTGATCGCCGAGTCCTCGCAAGGCCTTTCTGAGCGCCTGGAGCGCGGTCCGATCAGCGCCTACATCGGTTTCGACGCGTCGGCGCGCTCACTCCACGTGGGCAATCTGCTCCAGGTTTTCATGCTCACCCACCTCCAGCGGTCAGGTGGCACACCGTTCGTCATCATCGGTGGCGGAACGGGCATGATCGGCGACCCGTCGGGCAAGTCGTCTGAACGCAACCTGCTCGATGACGAGGCGATCCGGTCGAACTCGGCCGCCATTCGCGCTCAGCTGGACCGCTTCATGGACTTCTCCGTGGGATCGAACCAGGCCCAGATGGTCGACAACCGCGAGTGGCTGGAGCGCTATTCGCTGCTCGAGTTCCTGCGCGACATCGGCAAGCATTTTTCGGTGCCCTACATGCTGGCCAAGGATTCCGTTCAACAGCGTCTGGCTTCCGGGATGTCGTTCACCGAGTTCTCGTACATGACCCTCCAGTCGGCCGATTTCCTGCACCTCTACCGCGAGCGCGGCGTCGAGATGCAGATGGGCGGTGCCGATCAGTGGGGCAACATCACCGCCGGCCTGGAGCTGATTCGACGCGTTGTCGGCCGCGAGGAGACAGATCCGCCGTCCGCCTTTGGGCTGTGTTCGCCTTTGTTGCTGACTCGCGACGGCGTGAAGATGGGCAAGTCCGAGAAGGGTGCGGTATTCCTTGACGCGTCGATAACGACGCCGTATGACTTCTACCAGTACTGGCTCAACGACGACGACACCCTCGCCGTGCAGCACCTGCGCTGGCTGACGTTGATGACAGCCGATGAGGTGGCCGATCTTGAGCGGGCGCAGACTGCGGCACCCGATGCCCGGCCTGCCCAGCGCGCGCTTGCGTTCGACCTGACCGCGCGGGTACACGGTCGTGAAGAGGCCGAGCGCCAGGTGCGGGTGGCCGACGCCGCGTTTTCAGGCGCCCCAATCGACGATCCCGACGTGCTCGACGTCCTGTTCGACGCCGTGGACCACTTCGAGTTCGGGCCGGCGGAGGAGGGGCTGGACGCCCAGGGGTTTGCCCTCGCGAGCGGGCTGTATCCGTCCCGATCCGAGGCCCGGCGCCAGATCGAGCAGGGCGGCCTTTCGATCAACGGCGTGCGCGTGACGGCGGTCGATGCGGCTTTGCCGGCGGCGATCGCAGACCGCTACCTCGTCCTGCGCGCGGGCAAGAAACGGTTGTTGATCGCCCGCCGCCGCCCGGCGTAAGCCGCTCCTTCTCCATAAGGCCCGACACGCCACGTGGGCGTCTGAGTCGCTCACTCGCATAGAAAGCGCGCGCCATGCCGCCATGACCATTTTCGTTATGCGACTGAGCGACTCGCCGAGGGAGGTGGCGAACTCAGCGCAGGAGGGCAGTCACCACGCTCAGTAGGCGTTCGTTCTCGGGCCGGCTGCGGATGGTGAGTCGGAGGTGGCCGCGCAGAGGGTTCGCGGGCCCAAAGGTGCGCGGAACGATGCCCGCGCGGAGCAGGCCGTCGGCGGCGCGCTCGGCGGCCTCGTGGTCGCCGATCCGGACGAGCAGGAAGTTCGTGGCGCTGCGGCCGGCGAGCCAGCCGAGCCCCTCCAGGCGATCCCACAGCCACTCGCGCTCCTCGGCCATCAATTGGGCGTTGCGCACCGCGTACTCAGGTGCCGTTAGGGCGCTCGTTGCGACGTGCGCCGAGATCGTTGAGATGCTCCCCGGCGGACGGACGCGTTCGAGACGCTCGATGACCGACCGACTACCGACGCCGAAGCCGACTCGCACTCCGGCGAGGGCAAACGCCTTCGACACGGTACGTACTGCGAGCAGGTTGTCGTACCTCGTGGGCCACGAAAGCACGGTCGAGCCGACGAACTCGTGATATGCCTCGTCGACGACGACGAGGGGCGGATCCGGAAGGGACGCGGCAGCACGAACAACCTGCTCGAGGTTGTCCATAGGCTCCTCGCACGCCGTCGGGTTGTTGGGCGAGCAGAGCCAGACCACACGAACTTCGGGTAGCCGAGCGACGACGGTCGGGACATCGAGGGCGAAGCTCTCCCCGCCGCCCAGGCGGGGCACGGAGACGATTCGGGCAGCTCGTTGAGATGTGAGGACGCCATACATCGGGTAGGTCGGGATCGGTACGAGTGCGGCTGAGCCCGCGGGCAGGTAGGCCTTGGCCACGAGATCGATGACTTCGTCCGCGCCGGCTCCAACGATCACCTCGTGCGGCTCGACGCCGGTGTACGCGGCCGCGGCCGCCGTCAGATCCGTGTACGACGAGTCGGGGTATTCGTTGACGGGCGGATCGAATGGGCCGCGCAGCGCCTCCGGTACGAAGTCGGGCGCGACCGGCGAGGTGTTCGTATCGAACCGCAGGATGTCCTCGGGCCGCAGCCCGTAGCGCGCGGCGATCGCGGCGTCAGATGGCTCCCACGTGTAGACCTGCGACGTAGTCACCTCAGTCTCGGATGTTCCTGGCCAGCACCACTGACCCCGATTCCGTGCTGCACGGTCGGATTGGCCACCTGATTGTTCACCGGGAGCACGCTCGGTCGAATCATTCGGCCAAATGTGCTGGCCGGCGCACAGTCAGGACAAGTTGTCCGCTGAGTGGTGCGCCAGGCGAACATCGAAGGTGACCCCTGCACTCCCGCACACCTCAGTGCGCGGCTGATTCTTCCTTCGCGTGCGCGTCGATCACCTTCTGTGCCACGTGAGGTGGCACTTCCTCGTAGTGATCTAGCGTCGCCTTGAACATCCCGCGCCCGCCAGAAAGGGACCTCAGCTCAGTCGCGTAATTGAATAGCTCGGCCTGCGGAACGTGGGCCCGAACGACCTGGACGCCGTTTGCGGTGTCCATGCCCAGCACGCGGCCGCGGCGGGTGTTGAGGTCGCGGTTGACGTCGCCCATGTACGCCTCGGGGACCTGGACCTCCACATCCATGATCGGCTCCAGCAAAACCGGCGCGGAGTCCTGGATGCCCTTGCGGGTAGCCAGTTGCCCGGCCAGGCGGAACGAGAGCTCGTCCGAGTCCACCGTGTGGAATGACCCGTCGTAGAGGGTGGCCTTGAAGTCGATCACGGGATAGCCAGCGATCGGTCCCTTTTCGGCGATGTCGCGCACGCCTTTCTCGACGCCTGCCCAGAATTGGCGCGGAACGGAGCCGCCCACGACCTTGGTCGCGAAGTCCACCCCCGCCCCTGGGTTGGGCTCGATCGCAATCCAGACGTGGCCGAATTGGCCACGTCCGCCGGTCTGCTTCTTGTGGCGGCCCTCGGATTGCGTCTTCGAGCGGATCGTCTCTCGGTAGGGGATGCGCGGCGATCGGGTCACGACCGCAGCGCCGAACTTGCGCTTGAGGCGCTCGACGATGACCGCGATGTGGCTCTCGCCCTGCGCCCACAGCAGTTGCTCGCCGGTCTCGAGCTGCCGCTCGACGCGAACGCCCGGGTCCTCTTCGACCAGTCGATTGAGGGCCGAGCCGAGCTTGTCCAGGTCGGCCTTCGTCTGCGGCTCGATCGCCACGGGGAGCGACGCCCGCGGAAACTCGATGGGCGCGATCGTGAACGGCTTCTCGCGTGTGGAGAGGGTGTCGCCCGTGTGGGTGTGCACGAGCTTGGCCACGGCGCCTATCTCGCCCGCGGAGATCGTCCCGACCGGGACCGTGTCCTTGCCCTTGACGCGCAGGACCTGGCCGATTCGCTCTTCCTCGCGCCGGCCGGCATTCCAGACGTGGTCGTGCGACGAGATCTTGCCCGAGTAGACGCGGAAGTAGGTGAGCCGTCCGACGAACGGGTCGGCGGTGGTCTTGAAGACGTGCGCAACCAGCGGGCCGGCGGGGTCGGGTGCGACTTCCGCCTCCTTGCCCGCGCCGTCGGTTGCCTTGATCGGGCCCTCCTCGTCGGGGGAGGGGAGATAGCGCATGATCGCGTCGAGGACGCCCTCGATTCCGATGTCATGCGCCGCGGAAGTCACCATCACGGGCGCGAGGATCGAATCGCGCACCCCGCGGTGCAGGCAGGCATCGAGCTCCTCGTCGCTGATCTCCTCGCCCTCGAGATACTTGGTCAGCACGTCGTCGTCGGCTTCGGCGGCCGCCTCCAGGAGCTGATCGCGTCGGCGGATCACCTCGTCGTTCAGCTCGGGCGGAATCTCGACCTCGGAGCGCGTGCCCTTCTCCCAGACGTAGGCCTTGCGATGCACGAGATCAACGTAGCCGCGGAATGAGTCCGCCCGGCCAATGGCCAGGTGGAGTGGCGCGATCTTGTTGCCGAAGGCCGTCCGCAGAGCGTCCAACGCGGCGCTCGGATCCGCGTTCTCACGTTCGCAACGGGTGATCACGAAGAGCGCGGCGGTGCCCATCGACCGGGCCAGGCTGACCGCCCGTTCGGTGCCGGACTCAACGCCGCCCGACGCATCCATGGTGAGAAGCGCGCCGTCGGCGGCGGCAAAGCCCTGGACGACCTCGGCCGCGAAATCAGCGTAGCCGGGTGTGTCGATCAGGGTCAGCTCGTATTCGCCGTGGTCGGTCGTGGCCAGAGCCAGCGAGAGCGACTGCTTGCGCTTGTGTTCCTCGGGCTCGAAGTCGAGCAGCGTGGTTCCGTCGTCGACCTTGCCCAGCCGGTTGATGGCTCCACAGGTGTGCAGGAGGTGCTCGGCGAGCGTCGTCTTGCCTGAGTCGGAGTGACCGGCGAGCACGACGTTACGCAGGCGCGGCATGTCTTTGGTCATAGAGGGCAGCATATAGAATCGCCCGCGATGTCCGGCCATTCCAAGTGGTCCCAGATCAAGCGCCAGAAGGGCGTGAACGACGCGAAGCGCGGGGCCGTTTTCACCAAGATCGCGAGGGAGATCTCGATTGCCGCGCGCGAGGGCGGCGGCGATCCCGATGCCAATTACCGCCTGCGCCTGGCGATGGAGAAGGCGCGCTCGGTCAACATGCCAGCCGAGAACATCAAGCGCGCGATTGAGAAGGCGGCCGGCGGATCGGCGGCCGAGCAGTACGAGGAGATCGTGTACGAGGGCTACGGCCCGGGCGGCGTGGCGATCCTGGTCGAGGCGGCAACGGACAATCGCAATCGCACCGCTGCCGACGTGCGCGCGATGTTCACCAAGAACGGCGGCCAGCTCGGCGGCGCGGGCGCGGTTGCCTGGCAGTTCGAGCCGCGTGGCGTGATCGTGGTGGCGCGCAACGGGCACGACCCGGACGACATCGCCCTGGCGGCGATCGATGCCGGCGCCGTCGACGTCGATACAGAGTCGGACCCGATCGAAGTGCTCACGCAGCCGGGCAACCTGGAGTCGCTGCGGACAACGCTTGAGGTAACCGGGGTAAAGGTGGAATCGGCCGAGGTCACGATGCAACCAACGACGCCGATCGAGGTCGACGCTCACGTGGCGCGGCAGAACCTGCGCCTGATCGAAGCGCTCGAGGATCTCGAGGACGTCCAGCGTGTGACCGCGAACTTCGACCTGCCGGCGGAAGTGTTGGCGGAGGCCGCGGCAATTTGAGGCCCAGCTTCGCAGTGGCACATTGATAGTTCTCGGAATCGACCCGGGCACCGCCGCCACCGGCTACGGGATCGTCGAGCGAACCGGGAGCAAGCTGCGCGTCATCGACTATGGCTGCCTGGAAACGCTGCCGACTCACGCGCTCCCGCTGCGTCTGCTCGAGATCCACCAGGGCATCCTCGAGCTGATCGATGCCCACAACCCGCGCTTCATCGGCGTTGAGCGGCTGTTCTTCAACCGCAACGTTCAGACCGCATTCGCGGTAGGACAGGCGAGGGGCGTTGTGCTGCTGGCCGCCGCCGAGCGAGGCCTGCCCGTGTTCGAGTACGGGCCGCACGAGGTCAAGCTCGCCGTCACCGGATACGGCCGTGCCGACAAGGGCCAGGTTCAGCGCATGGTCCAGGTGATGCTCGGTATGGCGGTTCTGCCGCGACCGGACGACGCGGCCGATGCTCTCGCCGTCGCGATATGCACGGCCCACGGCCAAACCGCCGCCTGACCCCGGCCGTCCCCAAGCCTCGTAGTCTCTGCCAACTGTGATCGCCTTCGTTGACGGCACCGTCGCGTCACTGGGCCATGACTCGGCCGTCATCCAGGCGGGCGGCGTTGGCTACCGCGTGTTCTGCGGCCCGGGCACCCTCGCGGCTCTCAAGGAAGGCGTCGCGACCCGTCTGTACACGCACCATCTCGTGCGCGAGGACCAGCAGGCGCTCTACGGCTTCCGCACGACCGAGGAGCTGGGCTTCTTCGAGCTACTGATCACAGTCACTGGTGTTGGACCGAAAGTGGCGCTGGGGATAGTCTCGGCGCGGCCCGTCGTCGACCTTCAGCTGGCCATCTTCCAGGGTGATGAAGGCGTGCTCACGGCCGTGTCGGGCGTCGGCAAGAAGCTCGCGGCCCGGATCGTGCTCGAGCTCAGGGAAAAGGTGTCCGCGGCAGGCGCGGCAGGCGGAGCAGGCGCCTCTGGATCGGCCGAATCGGAAGTGGTCGCCGCGTTGCAGGCCCTCGGCTACACCGCGTCGGAGGCCCGCTCCTCCGCATCGGCGGCGCTCTCCGCGCTCCCGGTCGGATCGTCGCTCGAGGACCGCGTCAAGGGCGCCCTGCGAGTTCTCCGTCGCGACTAGACAGCCGTAATGGACACGCTCACGCTCATGCTCATTGCGGTCGTCGTCCTGGCCGTCTTCTTCGACTACATCAACGGCTTCCACGACACG
>CAYZEJ010000012.1:0-14726 GCA_964477545.1 uncultured Anaerolineaceae bacterium
CGGAGGCGGAGGCGGAGGCGGAGGCGGAGGCGGAGGCGCGGGCTCTTGCGTGACCTGCATAGGCTCCGGAACGTATCCCTTCTGGATGCGGACCTCACCGGGCTTCAGGGGCTCAGGGACATAACCCTCCCCAACGTTAGACCTGATTGGTTCGCCGGAACCTTTCGTGCTGTCGCCGGAACTCTGCTTTTCATCTGGCATGGTCGGGACCCCTTGCTATGACGTTGTCGTCGGACGTTTCGGTGGCGGCGGGGGAGGCGGAACGTACCCAGGCTTTACGCGCGGCGGCACGATCACCGGGTCCGGGCCACGGCGCGGCAAATCGCGCGGAACTGGCGGTGGTTGAGTCGGGCGCTGGCGCGGACCGCTCATTTACGGCACGCTCGCCGGCGGCGATGGCGACACGTTCGCCAGCCCGTACCAGCCGAGCAATACCAGTCCGAGGACGAGCAGGACGCCGGCTCCGATGTTGAGTCCGTATGTGATCTTCGCTGCCCTACCGAGGGCGTACGCGGTGTTGTTGTCGAGCGCCTGAATCTGTCGGCGTATCTCGCGTTGGCTGGTCAGAAACGAGGCCACGATGGCCACCAGCGACAGAATGAGAAGCCCCCAGGCGCCCAGCAGGATCATCTGGGTGCCTGCGACGGGGGTCGGGGTGAAGTCGTGTGCGAACGTCACCGACACGGCCAGCGTGCCCGCCGCAACTGCCAGGATTGCTTGGTCGTAGTCGCGCGAAGCGGCATGGAGGGCTTCGTACAGGTGCTTACGGTGCTCTTGGCGCAGTTGGTCTTCGACGGTCAATTGGCAGTTCCTCGATCGGGATTGACCAGGTCGCGCGCTATTTCCCGCCGAGCGCCGTGAAGCGGGCCGGCTGATGGTCCGGATGGCGCGGGCATTGCCCGCTGAGGTCCACCCGGTCGTATTCCGGACCTGTCGGCAGCGCGCGCGCCGTTCGCGCTTCTCCGCACTCATTGCACACCGCTGCGACCATCGGCACGTCGTTGCCGGGCGTGCCGCCGCCGATGTGCGTTCCGACGAACTGCCATGAATGAAGCGCCATCCCATCCTCCGTTTCAGACCCTGCCCGTACCACCCGTTGTACCACCTAGCGGGCGGATTTGGGTGGTACATACGGACACGGGCGGACGATCTGCACGCTGAGAATGGGCGTTTCCGCACGGCGAGAACCAAATGGGGTTCAAGAGGTTGAAGGTTCGAATCCTTTCGCCCCGACCACTCTCCTGAGCGGTCTGACTCAGCCGCTCGGTCTGATGTGAACCGTGGCGCTCATGCCCCAACGCAGCTTGGGGTTGTGGGAATCGGGTCGAATCGCGACGGCGAAAACGATGCCGCCGTCCGCGCTGGTGCCGCGGACCTGGATGCGGTCGACCGTTCCGTCGATTACCAGATCCGGCAGCGCCTCAATGTCGACCGTCGCCCTGTCGCCCACGGCCAGCCGGACGACCTCGAGCTCCGACAGATCAGTCGTCTCGATCAGCCAGCCCGAGATATCGCCGATCGTGATGACCGTTTGGCCGGCCACTGCCTGCTCACCGACCTCGACGGTCACCTCGGCGATCGTGCCTCCAAAGGGAGCTCGAACCTCTGTCTGGGCGAGTGCCGTCTGCGCGTCAGACAGCGTGCTGCGTGCGAGCTCGAGCTCCGCCTGGGCGAGGCGCAGGTTGGCCTGGACCGACTCGATCTGCCCTGGGCTCGCATCGGGTGGGAGCTGGTCGAGCTGGAGCTGAGCCTGCTCGACTTCGGCAGTCGCCCGCCCGACGAGGGACTCGGCGACATCGATGGCCGCCAGGTAGGTCGCCTGGTCCAGCTTCAGCAGCAGCTGATTTGTTGCCGCCTCACTGCCGTCACGAACGTAGATCGCAGCCACGACCCCGCTGACGCGCGTCGCAAGCTCGGCGCTACGCAGGGGCACGACGTTCCCTGATGCAGTAACGGACGTGTCCAGCGGGGTCGCAGACGGTCGCGGTGTCGGCGAGCCGGCAGGAGTACGGCTGGGCAACGCGGTTGGCGACGCGGATGACGGGGATGGAGAGAACTGAGGCGAGGGCGTGGGTCCGTCAGCCGCCCCTATCTGGACAAGCACGACCGCGACCGCCAGCACACCAACGGCAATAACCGTAGCCACGACCCCACGCATCATCGGCACGCTCGGATCACCCTCGGGATTCGCAATTGGGGAAGTGACCGCTTCCGTTCAATACCTACTCCCGGCAGGTTCCGCGGCCGGCTGGCTTTCGGGCGCCTAGACTAACCGCCGATTCAGAGACGCCGCACGATCCGCGGCAAGATTCCAGACGTTTCATGCTTACGAGACGTTCCAGCGTGGGAGGACTGCGACATGGCTGTTACTCGTTCTGCAACCGCAACCTGGCAGGGCGACCTGCTCGGTGGGTCCGGCACCGTCAGCTCGGCGACGAGCGACTTCTGGCGCGACCTGCCAACGAGCTGGGGGTCGCGGACCGAGGAGCCGGGCGGTAAGACCGGCCCCGAGGAGCTCTTGGCGGCGGCCCACGCGTCCTGCTTCTCCATGGCCTTCTCCAATGAGCTCGCCAAGGCTGGCTTCGTCGCCGATCGTGTCGAGATCCGCGCGGACGTCAGCGCCGAGAAGCGCGAGAGCGGCTGGACCGTCGTGAGCAGCCACCTCACTGCCCGCGGATGGGTAGCGGGCATCGACGAAGAGACGTTCCAACAGATGGCCACGAAGGCCAAGGATGGCTGCCCGATCTCCCGCGCACTCAAGGGCAACGTCGAGCTGAGCGTCGACGCCACGCTGGAGTCCTGACGACCGATAATCTCAGCCGATGCCGCCCATCGAAAACCTCCAGCGCGTACCTCTCTATCACCTGAACGCGCTCGAGCGACAGGGCGTCTTCACGACGGGCCTGCTTTTGGAGGTCTCGGAGACACCGACACGCCGCCAATACCTGGCGGACCAGATAGGCGCGGACATCACCGACGTGAACGACTGGCGCGACGAGGCCCTGTTGCTCAACCTGGCCAACTTCGGGCCGGACGAGCAGGCGCTCTTCACTCAGGCAGGCATCGTGGGCCTGTCCGATCTTCTGGGGCTCGACCTCGATGAATTCCGCGCTCGTCTATCTCGCGCCGCCAAGGTACTCGACATGACTCCGCCCACTGACCTCATTACCGAGGGCTGGTGGGAGCAGGCTCACACCCTGCGCGAGGAATAACCCACCGGTCGTGACGACCGTGCGCGCCTCGGCCACCCTTTCTGATCGCGCGAGCGTGCAGCCGCGCTCCGCGAGCCTCGCGGGAGCGTTGGTGCCACCCGCGATGGCAGTCGTCATCCTCGCGGCGGCCCTGGTCCTGCTCATGACGCCTTTCTGGATGCATTTCGCTCTGGCCGCTTCGGGCGGCACGGCGGCTGCCGCAACACCGGAGGCTGCGCTTCAGCTTTCCGACCGCACCGTCCTGGAGCTCTTCGTCGGCCCGGGTACATTCAGCGACTACGCTCCTGACGAGGCCGGGCACATGCGCGACGTTCGACTGGTGCTACTTGGCTTCCTCGCACTTGCCGTGGCTGGCGCAGCCTTCCTTGCCTGGCGTATCCGTCGGGCCTCATCTGACCCAGGCACCTGGCGCTCGATAGCCCGTGGCGGCGCTGCGCTTGCCGTGGGGCTTGTCGTCGTCGGAGTCCTGACAGCGCTGTTCTTCGACCTCGCATTCGAGCTGTTCCACCGGATCTTCTTCCCCGGCGGCAACTGGGCATTTGCGCCCGACAGCCTCCTGATCAAGCTCTATCCGTATGCCTTCTGGCAGCTGAGCGCGGGAGCGTTCGGGCTGCTGGGAATCGGAGGTGGCCTCGTCGTCTGGTCGCTGGCACGGCGGCGAGCCCGGAAGCTCGAGAACGGCAGCGCTCAGTGACGACTGCGACCGACCAACGCCGCCAGCCTGCGCGAGTGCTCAGCCTCGACGACGCCCGGGCGCGCATGCTCGAGGGAGTCTCGCCACTGCCGGTCGAGACCCTGCCGCTCGAGGACGCGCTCGGAAGAGTCCTGGCCGAGCCGATCGAGAGCCGGCTGACGCTGCCGCCGTGGGACAACAGCGCGATGGATGGCTTCGCGGTCAAATCGGCCGATGTCGTCGGTGCGTCAGAGGCCCACCCGCGCATCCTGCGCGTGATCGGCGAAGCGGCAGCCGGGAAATCGTCGTCCGCCGAGGTCAAAGATGGAATGGCAGTGCGCATCCTCACCGGCGCGCCGATGCCCGCCGGTGCCGACACGGTCATTCCAATCGAGGAGACGGACGCTCCGATGGGCGCCGCCGACCTGCCTGACAGCGTCAAGGTATTTGAGCCACGCGCGCCGGGGATGCATGTCCGCCGCTTGGGCAGCGACCTGCGCGAGGGCTATCCGCTACTCGCGGTGGGCACAGAGCTCGGACCCGCCGCCCTGGCCGTCGCCGCGGCCGGGGGGCACGCCAAGCTGGTGGTACACCGACAGCCACGCGTGGCGCTGCTGGCCACGGGCGATGAACTGGCCCCGGTCGGGGCGACCCTGTCTCCCGACCAGATCCCCGACAGCAACAGCGTCGGCCTTGCCGCGCAGTCCAGGGAAGCCGGTGCCGACGTCCGGTCCCTCGGCATCGCATCGGACAACCTGGCCGACGTGGTCGACCGCCTGAGTCTTGGGCTCGCCTGGGCGGACGTTGTCGTTGTCAGTGGGGGCGTATCGGTGGGTGCCCACGACGTGGTCAAGGACGCGTTCGACGCCGTGGGGCGGGTCGACCTGTGGCGGGTCGCGGTGCAGCCGGGCAAGCCACTGGCATTCGGCCGCGGACGGGCGCATGGTCGCGCAGGGGAGGTGCTGTTGTTCGGCCTCCCGGGCAACCCGGTCAGCAGCTTCGTGACGTTCGAGCTTTTCGTCCGACCAGTGCTGCGACAACTGCGCGGCCTTCAGGACCTGGTCGGCCGGGACTACGTTCGCGCCACGCTGACAGAGCCGGTCACCAAGTCACCCGGCCGACGCGCCTTTCTCCGCGTGCGGTTGGAGGGGAGCGATCAGGATGGCTGGAGCGCGTCGCTCGCGGGTGGCCAGGATTCGCACGTGCTCTCGGCCCTGGCTGCGGCGAACGGCCTGGCGATCGTGTCCGAGGATGATGACTCACTTCCAGCGGGTGCAGTGGTTGACGTGATCAGGCTCCGATGATGTCCGATAGGCCACCCCGAAAGCCCGACCAGTCCCGCCGCGAACGGCGCAGGCTGACGCACGTCAGTCGCAGCGGGCGTCCGCGCATGGTCGATGTCAGCGACAAGCCTGCTACCGCCCGTCGCGCCGTGGCCGAGGCATTCGTCAGCGTCGAGCAGGAGACACTGACGGCGATCATCGACGGCGCGGTAAGCAAGGGCGATGTCTTGACGGTCGCCGAGATGGCCGGGGTGATGGGCGCCAAGCGAACCGCCGAATTGATCCCGCTGTGCCATCCGATCCCGTTGACCGATCTCGTGGTGGAGATCACCCCCGACCGCGCTGCCAGCGGGCTGCGCATTCGTGCCACGGCCGCGACCGTGGCGCCCACGGGGGTTGAGATGGAGGCCCTGACCGCGGCGTCGGTGGCCGCATTGACCGTGTATGACATGGTCAAGGGCGTGGACCGCGGGGCGCACATCCGCGACATACGGCTGCTCGAGAAGTCGGGCGGCAAGTCCGGCGACTGGCGGCGCCCTGAGGTCGTCGCGCCGGTCGCGCCGCCCAACGCAAACAAACCGCGTTCGTTCCGCAGGCGCGCGAACGGGTGAAGCGAGCGGCCCTCGTGCTCACCATCAGCGACGGTGTGACTGCTGGCACGCGCGTCGACGAGAGTGGTGAGGCGCTCGCCCAGCGGCTGGCTGAACTCGGCTTCTCGGTCGAACGCGCCGTCGTGCCGGACGAGACGGAAGAGATTGCCGGAGCCGTCGCCCTGGCGAGTACGCGCGTCGATCTCGTGGTAAGCACCGGCGGCACCGGCCTGGGACCCAGGGACAGGACGCCGCAGACGCTCCATGGCCTGCTCGACTACGAGATCACCGGGTTCGGGGAGCAGATGCGTGCCTACGGTCGCGGCAAGACGCCGATGGCCGACCTGTCGCGCAGCATGGCCGGCGTACTCGGCTCGACCCTGGTGATCGCGATGCCCGGAAGTCGGGGAGGTGCTCTCGATTCCCTGGCCGCGGTGGAGCCCATCCTCGAACATGCGCTCGAAACCCTCGGCGGCCGGACGCAGCACGCTGAGGGTGCGGACCACCCCGAGAGCGGCGAGTGATCGAGCACATCCCGCTCTACTGGCTCGCGCCGGTGGTGTTCGTGGTGGCGGTCGTGTTTTTCGGCCTGCTGATGGCCCGTCATCTGCGGATCTTCGCGCTCGCCCGGCCGGCGCCCGTCGGCGACGAGCCCGGCCGGGCGCAGTCGCTCTTCGTCTATGCCATCGCCCAGGTGCGGATGTTCCGCGACCTCGATGCCGGCCTGCTTCACGCCGCGATTTTCTGGGGCTTCGTGGTCTTGACCGTTGGCACCTTCGACCGTGTCGCCTTTGGGGTCGTCCAGGCCATCTTCCGCTCGCCGCTGGATGGCTGGCTGTGGCGGCTGCTCGTGCTCGGCCAGAACATGTTCGTGCTGACCGTGCTCGGCGCCGTGGCCTATGCGCTGTTCAGGCGGCTGGTGTGGCGCTACCCGCGGCGAACAACGCTCTCGCGCGACGGTGTCGTCATCCTGCTGTTGATTGGTGGAGTCGTTCTGACCGAATGGTTCGCAGAGGCGTTCCGGATCGCCGCGTACACAGATCCCGATGCGGGTTGGGCCATCGCTGCGACTCCGCTGGGCATCGGTCTTGGGGCCGTGTTTCCGCACGCGTGGCTACGGAGCGGCTACTGGGTCTTCTTCTGGGCGAACGTCCTGCTCGTCAGCGGGTTCCTGGTCTACCTGCCGCGCTCGAAGCACCTGCACATCGTCACGGCCTTCTTCAACGCCGCGCTGCGCAAGCTCCGGCCGCGTGGCGAGCTGCCCAAGATGGACCTGGAGGCCGAAGATGCCCGATTCGGCATCAAGACCATCGAGGACATGTCCTGGAAGGACCTGCTCGATGGCTTCACGTGCACCGAGTGCGGCCGCTGCCAGGAGGCCTGCCCGGCGTGGGCAACCGGCAAGCCGCTCAACCCCAAGACGATGATCATGGGCATCCGCGAGATGGCCGTCGAGGCGGAGGCAGGAGTTTCCCTGATCCCGTGGATCAAGCCATCTGTCGCACCCGGCGGCCAGGCCACGCCGGTCGTCGACACGGCGATCCCGTACGACGCCGTATGGGATTGTGTGACCTGCGGCGCTTGCGTGGAGGCGTGCCCGGTGATGATCGAGCACGTCGACAAGATCGTCGGCCTGCGGCGCAACCTGGTGCTCGAGGAATCGCGCTTCCCCGAAGAGCTAACCATTTCGTTCACGAACATGGAGCGCTACCAGAACATCTGGGGGCAGCCGCAGTCGTCGCGCCTCGACTGGGCGCGCGGCCTGCCGTTCGAGGTGCCGACTGCGGCGTCGCTGGTTTCGGACGGTGGACCAGATGCCGTCGCGGAGCTGGAGTGCCTGTACTGGGTCGGCTGCGCCGCGTCGTTCGACGACCGCAACAGACGCGTTGCTCGGGCGGTCGTTACCTGCCTCGAGGCCGCCGGCGTTCGCTATGCCGTCCTGGGCCAGGAGGAATCGTGCACGGGCGACCCCGCGCGGCGAATGGGCAACGAGTACGTGTTCCAGATGCTTGCCGCCGGGAACGTCGACGTTCTGAACCGCTACAAGCCAAAGACGATCATCACGGCCTGCCCGCATTGCTTCAACACGATCGGCAACGAGTACGGGCAGCTCGGCGGGACGTACAACGTGGTCCATCACTCTCAGTTCCTCTCCAAGCTGATCGGGGAGGGGAGACTGCGCGTCGACGACCAGCGGGAGCGCTCCGTCACCCTGCACGACTCGTGCTACCTGACCCGTTACAACGGCGTCATCTCGGAGACACGCGATGTTCTCGGGGCCGTGCCAGGGATCGAGCTGGTCGAGATGGAGAAGTCGGGCAAGCAGACATTCTGCTGCGGCGCGGGTGGCGGCCGGATGTGGATGGAGGAGAAGCGGGGGACGCGCATCAACGCCGAGCGCACCCGACAGGCGCTCGAAACCGGTGCGGAGACCGTCGCCACGGCGTGCCCCTTCTGCCTGGTGATGATGCGCGACGGCGTGGCCGATTCGGGCGAGCGCGGCGAGAGCGTGGCGGTGCAGGACATCGCCGAGATACTCGCCGCTGGGCTGGCCGTGTCCGGGTCAGGTAAGCCAGGTAACGGCCGGAGCCTGCCGGTCGTCCAGTAACCGGCTCGTGCTCGGGCCGACCGCGGGCAACAGAGGCCGATATCGCCTGCATCATTACGCGAGCAGGAACGATGCGAATAGTGGTCGCGTAGCGAGGCCATATCTACCGCCCCATCGCCCGCATCCGTAATTGAGGGCTGTCTGTGTCATAGCCCTGGCGCAGGCCGCGAACGTCGGGTTACGAAGCCAGCTAAGCAGCCCGCTGAGCGCCACGCAATGATGGGAGCGATAACGCCTTACGTAGCTCGCCCACACGACGCCCGGACTCCGCTCCCGACTTGGATATGCACGTCATGCTTACCCGTGCAGCAGCCGTTCGCATAGCGGCGGCAGCCCACTGCAAAGGCACCTCCTACGGCCCCTCGTATGCCTCACATGCCTGAATCGGGGCGATTCGGTGCATAGGCGCGACCGACAGCAAGCGCTGGTGGCGACTGAGGCCTCCTTTCGGCACTGCCAAGTGCGGCGTAGGCATGGGAGGCATACGCCACGTCGATTGCGACCAGGGGCCCGCGGCAACCCTGCCGTAGGACGCCTGCGCTAGCATCGCCGCCGTGACTCATTTCACCGAGGAGCAGGCAGCTTTACGCGACGCCGTGGCCGAACTGGCCGACGAGCAGGTTGCCCCGCGTGCGGCCGAGATCGACGAGAAGGCCGAGTTCCCATGGGACATGGTCGAACTGCTGGCCAAGCACGACGTGCTGGCGCTGCCGTTCCCGACCCAGTACGGCGGCCTGGGCGGCGATCTGGTTGCGGTGCTGCTGGCCATCGAGGAGCTGAGCCGGGCATCGGCCGCGGTCGGACTGATCCTCGGGGTGCAGGAGCTCGCGGCCCTGCCGCTGTTGCACGGGGGCACGGACGAGCAGAAGGAGCGCTGGGTGCCTGACCTGGCGTCGGGCAAGAAGCTGATTGCCTTTGCGCTGACCGAGTCGGCTGCCGGATCGGACGCGGCCGCCCTTCGCACCAAAGCCGTCAAGGATGGCGACTCCTGGGTGCTCAACGGTGAGAAGCGCTTTATCAGCCAGGGCGACGTGGCCGCGCTCGTGGCCGTCTTTGCGCTCACGGATCCCGATCCGAAGGCGGTCAAGGAAAAGCGCCACCTGACCTGTTTCTACGTCGAGCAGGGCATGGCTGGCTTCACCGTCCCGCGGCTGGAGCACAAACTCGGCATCCGCGGCTCGACCACCGCGGAGCTGGCCCTGAAGGACGTGCAGGTACCCGACGCGAATCGCGTCGGCGAGGTCGGCGACGGCTGGATGCTGGCCATGAAGACGTTCGAGCGCAGCCGACCCGGGATCGCGGCCCAGGCGGTCGGGATTGCCCGCGGTGCGACTGACCTGGCCACGAAATACGCGTCGGAGCGGCGCCAATTCGGGAAGCCCATCGGCGAGCACCAGATGATCGCGGCCATGCTCGCGGACATGGCCACACGGACCGAGGCCGCGCACCAACTCCTGTACGCGGCGGCCGACCGCATCGTCGCCAACGACCCGTCGGCGGCTCGGTGGGCCTCGATGGCCAAGTTGTTTGCCGGCGACACGGCGATGGCCGTAACGACAGACGCGGTGCAGGTGCTGGGTGGCTACGGCTATACGACCGACTACCCCGCCGAGCGCATGATGCGCGACGCCAAGATCACCCAGATCTATGAGGGCACCCAGCAGATCCAGCGGTTGATCATCGCCCGCGACCTGCTCAACAACGCCCGATAGTCAGGGGTTGACCCCCGCTTAACAGGATTGGTAGGGTGCCCCCAGTTCCTGTACGGAAGGGACGGGCAGCCCCGACTCGAAGCCGTGAACTGATGAGTCGTTGCCCAAGTGGTGTGCCGTGAACTCGCCACTTACGCCTTAGCTGCTGGTGCCTTGCCGTGCCCCGGTCACGCCTTTCGAAAGGAGGTGAGATGAGGAGGTATGTGTCGGCGCCGGCCAATCGCGGATCGCTCGCGGCTTGCTCGGCGAACCTGACATTCACTCTCGATTCCGCGAGCCCCCCTTGACCCTCTGACCTTGCCGACGGGCCCCAGCCCGCGCAAAACGCCGGGCCCCAGCCCGCCGAAAACGTAGAGGCCGTCGCCGCCGGAGGCTGTGCGCCCTGCCCCAGCAGGCCGCGCACGGGGAGAGCCCTGGTCGTCACTGCCGTCGCACCTATTCCAAGGGGAGAATTCGTGTTCAAGGTTCGATCAATCGTGTCCGCCGCGGCCTTTGCCGTGTTCGTGGCGGCCACCCAAATTCAGCCGGCCGCCGCTGCAACGGAGTCGGGTGACGTGAGGAACTTTGCCTCGGCGCAGATATCGAAACCGTTCCGGCTCGGTGCCACGGGCATGAGGAGATTCGACTGCTCGGGGTTCGTCTACCGCACGTACTTCGAGACCGGCCTGCTGAAGAAGATCAGCGGCCAGCACCGTCGTGCGCGTGGCTATTACAACTGGTTCAAGCAGCGTGATCTGCTCACCAGGAGCCCGCGTCCGGGCGACCTCGTCGTCTGGGCTTACAGGGGCAGGCCGGTCAGCCACATGGGTATCTTCATCGGCTACAACCGAAAGGGGCAGGCGATGGCAATCAGCGCGCTGACAAACCCATATGGCGTGACCCGGCATCGGGTCAACGGGATCAGCGTCCCGTTCAAGGCCTATCTCAAGGTTCGGCTCGATCAGTAGCTAGCCAACCCGAGGCGAGCGGGCGGGTGCCTCCCCGCCCCGCTCGCCGTCCTCCGTTACGCTTGGCCTCCTTTATGGAGGACCGCGCGTGAACATCGTCGTGCTGTTGAAGGCCGTGCCCGTGGTGGGTACAGAGCGCCTGGGAAAGGACCTGCTGACCGATCGCGCAGGCCAGTCGGAGGCCAACGGCAACGACGAGTACCTGCTCGAGAAGGCGCTCAAGCTGACCGAGGCGCATGGCGGCGAGGTTGCCCTGCTGACCCTTGGTCCGGCCAATGGTTCGGAGGCCTTGCGCAAGGCGCTGGCGATGGGCGCGGCGCGCGCCGTCCACGTGGTCGATGACGCGGTGCGCGGGTCCGATATTCGGGCGACTGTCGAGATCCTCACGGCAGCACTGCGCAAGATGGAATACGACCTCGTGTTCGCCGGTGCCGACACGTCCGACGGATTGGGCGGCGTGGTCGCCGCCGCGCTGGCGGCGCGCCTTGGTCTCCCCTACCTGTCATATGCGTCGGAAATCGAGCCGACAAAGGACGGGGTTCGGGTCCACCGACTCAGCGCCGCCGGTTACGACGTCCTGGAGGCTCCCACTCCCGCGCTCGTGATGGGCACGCAGCTGCTCGGCGCGCCACGCTACCCGTCGTTGCGCGGCATCATGCAGGCGAGATCGAAGCCGATCGAGACGTGGTCGCTGGCCGACATCGGCGTGGACGCGTTGGGAGTGGGATCGTCCTCCGCATGGACAGAGACCATCGACTCGAGCAAGCCCGCGGAGCGAGCAGGCGCGACGTTTGTTCGCGAGTCAGCGGACGTGGCCGTGGGACAGATCGTTGACTTCCTCGCCGGCCGGAGGCTGATCTGATGGCCGGCATCTGGGCGATCGGCGAGATCGCGGACGGCGTGCCAACCAAGCTGTCACTCGAGCTTGCAACGCTTGCCCGACAACTCGCGGAGAAGGCAGGTGCAGAGAGTCGAACGGTTCTCATCGGGTCTGGCGCGTCAAAGGCCGCGGAAGCGGCGGCGCCGTATTCGGCGGGCGTTATCGCGGTGGA
Organism: uncultured Anaerolineaceae bacterium; assembly: GCA_964477545.1. Lineage (GTDB taxonomy): Bacteria > Chloroflexota > Limnocylindria > Limnocylindrales > CSP1-4 > JALYGJ01. The sequence continues at coordinate 12,078 of CAYZEJ010000012.1, forward strand.
CGTCGAGTCGGGTGCCGCGTCGGGCCCGGTGGCCGCCGTAGTTGCTCCGCGGCTGGCTGCCCTCGTGGAGGAGCGCAAGCCGGACGTGCTACTTCTGGGCGCAACCAATGACGGCAAGGACATTGCGGGGCTGTTGGTCGGCCTGACGGACCTGCCAATCCTGGTGAGTGGCTCTGGGGTCGACTGGGCCGATGGTGGCCCGCAGGTCGAGATGAGCACCTTCGGCGGCAAGCTCGTGACCCACAGCAAGTTCACCAAAGGCCGCGGCATGGTCATCGTCCGACCGGGCACGGTCACGGCCGAGAAGGCTGGTTCGGCTGGCGCGGTCGAGACGGTCAAGGTTGCCCCCGCCAGTGAGCTTCCGGCCGTGAAAGTTGTCGACCAGGTCGCCGAGGCTGGTTCCGCAGCGCCAATCGAGGAGGCACGGATCATCGTCGGCGGCGGGCGCGGCGTCGGCAGCCAGGAGGGACTGCGCCTGGTCGAGGATCTTGCCGATGCACTGGGCGGCGCCGTCGGGGCGACTCGGGCGGTCGTGGATTCGGGGTGGATCGGCTATGGCCAGCAGATCGGCCAGACGGGCAAGATCGTCAAGCCCGCGCTGTACATCGCGTGCGGGATCAGCGGAGCGATCCAGCACAAGGTCGGCGTCCAAACTGCAGGGACGATCATCGCCATCAACCGCGACGCGGACGCACCCATCGCCGAGTTCGCGGACCTCTTCGTGGTGGGAGACCTGTTCGAGATCCTGCCGCCACTGACCGAGGCAATCCGCGCCCGGAAGTCAGGCGGAGGTTGATCTCTCCACAGACTCGGTAATCTCCGCCGTCTTCTTGGCGGGCTGTTCGGGAGGCCAGCGCGACAGTCCCTCGTCGAGTCGGGCGAGCACCGAGGGCAAACCAAGCCGTTCCCATACGGCCCGGGCCTCGTCCGCGGCCGCCACTCCCTCGGGCTGCGTAGGTCCAACGACGATTGCCATGTCGGTCAGGCACAGGCCGAGGTTGACCGGCACGTCGAGCTCGCGCCAGATTCCGATTGCCTCGCGGTAACCGGCCAATGCTCGGGCATGATCACCATCGAGGGCCGCGGCGCCCGCCTGCATCTCGAGGCGGATCGCTCGTGGCACACGACCCGACACCCGCAACTCGTCGAGCCGGTCGACCGCCACTAGAGCACGCTTCGCGTCGCCCAACCAGAGAGCGGCGCGGGCGGCCCACTCAGCACAGTAGAAGGTGGTGCCTCCCTGCGGCATGCTCATCGCTTCTCCAGCGCGAGAGGTCGAAATAGTGGCTCAGCAGCTCGCGCGTATCCTCGGGATCCCGGCCCTCGGCAAGCACGGTGAACCCAACCAGGTCCGCGAACAGGACGGACACGAGGCGACGCTCTGCGTGGGGCGCGTCCGCAGGCAGGCGGCACGAGCCTCGATGACCGATAATCCATCGGGGCCGACTCCGGTTTCTAAGGCGCGTACACCGAGGGTTCCAACGACTTTCATGAAGACCGTCACCCGGCGAGCGCCGCTGCTCGTCTCGCTGATTCTGGCTGCGTGCGTGGCCAGCCAGTTGCCGTCTGCCCCGCCAAGCAGCTCGCTCGGGCCGGTTGGCACGCGCTCCGAACCCACAGCCCAGATCACACCGACGCCAAGCGTGCCCCCGACGCCCACGGGCACGGCAGGCTCGCCGACACCAGTCCCGCTGGTCACGCTCCCGCCCGGCTTCCAACCGTCGCCTGATCCCATCCCGAGCGTACTGCCGCCGACCGGGCCGGTCACCTCACCGACCGTGGGCGACATGACACTTCTCGGCCGATGGGTCACACACTTCACGCCCGGGACGGCGAATGGCAACGGCGCCAACATCCGTGTGCCGGCTGAGCGGATCGACGGTACCGTCCTCCAGCCCGGCCAGCATTTCAGCTTCTCGGCCGCGGTTCAGCCTGTGACAGAACCGCCGTACCACCTCGGCGGCGTCCTGCGTAATGGGCGGATCGTGGAGGACGGCGTCCTCGGCGGCGGCATGTGCTCGGCTTCGACGACGCTGTTCAACGCGGCCATGCGGGCGGGGCTGAGAATTGCCGAGCGCCACCCACACGCCCTCTACATCAGCAGGTATCCAGTCGGTCTGGATGCGACCGTGTACTCGAATGGCGACAGCGGCGGGCAGGACGTCGTGATCGTGAACGACATGTCCAACCCGATCCTCATCCGCGGATATGGCAGGCGCAGCAAGGTGATCTTCGAGATCTGGGGCGTGAATGACGGGCGCACCATCAACCTATCGGCGCCGGCCATCGAAGCCCGCACCGAGGGCCGGATGTATATGGAGTACTCAGACAAATTCGCGCCCGGCGTCCAGCATCGGCTGTCCGACCCTTACGATGCGTTCTCGTCGGTCGTGAACCGAACGGTGCGCGGCGCCGGCGGCAACGTGATCCACTTCGACACCTTCCGCTCCAGGTACAGGGTGCTCCACGGAATCATCGAGGTCGGCCGGTATCCAGGTGACCCGCCGGCAGGTACTCGGATCCTCGCGTCCGACTATCCGGGCAAGCCAGGGCCCACCGCAACACCGTCGACCGGCCCCACGCCGTCACCGACCAAGTCGCCCACCCCGCCACCGACCAAGTCGCCTACGGCTACACCGACTCAGACGC
>CAYZEJ010000012.1:14826-32766 GCA_964477545.1 uncultured Anaerolineaceae bacterium
CGACGGCCACACCGACCGCAACGCCCACCGCGACACCCACGGCAACCCCGACGGCCACACCGACCGCAACGCCCACCGCGACACCCACGGCAACCCCGACGGCAGGGCACACCGACGAGCCGCCCACCGACGAGTCGCCCGCCCCATAGATCAAAGGCGGCAGCCGTCTCCGTCTCGCGTCACGACTGCATATAGTGGTACGCTCTGTGCACGCCACAACCTGTAGTAGTGGCCAAGCGGAGGATCTGCCGCCTGTGCGCTGTCCGAGTTGCGGTGAGCGAGACACCCGAGTAGTCGACTCGCGCGATCTCGACGAGTCGGCCACCATCCGGCGCCGGCGCCAGTGCAACCTGTGCGCCACGCGCTTCACCACCTACGAGCGGATCGAGTCCGCGCGCCTGACTGTGACCAAGAGCGATGGCCGGCGCGAGGAGTTCGACCGCGACAAGCTCGCCTCCGGGCTGGCCAAGGCGCTCACCCGGCGGCCTGTCGCAAGCGACGCGGCAGCAAAGGCTGCCGAGGAGATCGAGGCAGCCCTGCGGTCGCGTGGCGTTTCCGAGGTTCCATCGGGCGACATCGGCCAGATGGCCATGGACAAGCTGCGCGAGATCGACCAGATCGCCTACATCAGGTTCGCGAGCGTCTACCAGAGCTTCGAAGGACTTGAGCAGCTCCGCCAGGAAGTCGATTCACTCCTAGCCGAGCGCGAGGAAGTCGAACGGGAGGTCGACGCAGATGCGCCGCGCGGTGGCGGCGGATCAACCGGCAAGCGCTACCCCAAGCGCTAGACCACCAGCCCAACTCCGACTCCCTTCCGTCGCTGATAATCGGATCCAATGGCCGTTCTCTCTGACCGCGATATTCGCGCCGCCCTCGAGGCTGGTCGCGTTCGAATCGACCCCTTCGACCCCAACTGCCTGCAACCGTCATCGGTCGACCTGCACTTGGATGCAGACTTCCGCGTCTTCCGCAACAACCGCTACGCCTTCATCGACCCGCGCACGCCCCAGCCAGATCTGACGGAGCTCGTTTCGGTCGAGGGCGACGAGCCGTTCATCCTGCATCCGAACGAGTTCGTGCTCGGGCAGACGCTCGAATGGGTGGAGCTGCCGGATGATCTCGTTGCCCGCCTGGAAGGTCGCAGCTCGCTCGGCCGCCTGGGGCTCCTGATCCACTCAACTGCGGGATATGTGGACCCGGGCTGGAAGGGCAACCTGACGCTCGAGCTGTCGAACGTGGCGAACCTGCCGATCGCTCTCTACAGCGGCATGAAGATCGGCCAGATCTCGTTCTTCAAGATGTCCAGCCCGGTCGAACGACCGTACGGCTCGCGTGAGCTCGGGTCGCGCTATCAGGGCCAATCGAGCCCGACGGCATCCCTGTACTCCAAGGATTTCGAGACGACTCGCAAAGTGACGACACGAGGCGGCCCGAAACGCTGAACGACTCCGTCGACTGGCGCGCCGACCTTGGCGGCGGCGTACGTGTCGCGCTCGTCCAGGCCGGCACGTTCACCTCGGACGCGGGCACGGTCTTCGGTCCGGTGCCTAAGGTGATGTGGCAGCGCCTGGTCGAGGCCGAGATCAACCCCGACAACACGCTCAACCAGGCGCTCAACTGCCTGCTCGTGGAGACGCCGGCGGGGCGCGTGCTGATCGAAACCGGGATCGGTGAGCGCATGGACGAGCACCACCGCACTCAGCGTGGCGTGACCGGCGAGCCGATCCTGCCCGCACTGCGCGGCGCTGGCTTCGACCCTTCGACTGTCGACGTCGTGGCGGTCAGCCATCTCCATTTCGACCACGCCGGCGGGCTGTTGACGGCCGATGGAGAGCGCGCCTTCCCGCGCGCCCGAGTGGTGGCGCAGGCCGACGAATGGGAGTTTGCGCTGGGCACAAATCCCAGGCTCCAGGCCTCGTACGAGCAGGCGGACCTGCGCGTGGTCGAGGCGTGGGGGAGGGGCGATGCGGCGCAGGGGGATGAGGAGATACTTCCCGGTGTGTCAGTCGTGCGGACGGGCGGTCACTCGGGCGGGCACCAGGCGATTGTCGTGCGCGGGCCAGATCAGACGCTGGGCTTCTTTGGCGACCTGTGCATGCGGCCGTGGAGCGCCCACCCGCGCTGGGTGCCCTCGTTCGACGACTTCCCGCTGACGTCAGTCGAGGTGAAGGCGACGCTATTCCGGCAGGCGACAGAGGAGGGGTGGACGGTGGTCCTGTCGCACGAGCGGTTCCACCCGGTGGGTCGCTTCAGCGCCGACCGCGACCGGTTTCGCTTCGAGCCCCTCGTCTAGGTTCCCGGGTAGGCCGCGCCGAAATAAGTGAGGTTCATATGGGGGCGCTGAATCGGGCCTAACGGGATCAGGCATTCCAGCCGCGAGGTCGCGCCACGCTCACCAGAACCCACGGCCGATCGATCGCAGCTTGCTTATGACGATTTTCCGGACGACCAATTAGCGAACCTAATACCCAGATTGGTTAGGCCTACGAGCGACGGAGACTAGTCGGCGAGCAAGCCCGAGATGGTCTCGTCGGCTTCCGCGCGGGAGATGGGCCCGAGAATGACCTTCCGGATGACACCGTCACGGTCCAGGAACAGCTGCGTAGGCAGTCCGAACGCGTGGTACGTGTGGAAGATGGCCGACGTGGCATCGAAGCCAACGATGTAGCCCAGGTCGTACCGGTCCACGTAGGCGCGCACGTCTTCCACGGTCGTCTCCTGCACCGAAATGGCAATCAGCGCGAGTCCGTCGCCGGCGTACTTCTGATGCATCTCACGCAGGATTGGTGTCTCCTCCTGGCACGGCGGGCACCACGTGGCCCAGAAGTTGATCCAGACCGGACGGCCGCGCAGATCGGCGAGGCGGATCGGGTTGCCGTTGAGATCGGTCAGCTGGACTGTCTCGCCACTCGGAGTTGTGCCTGACAGCTCCGGCGCCAGATCACCCAGGCGCAGCCCAGGTTCGGCGCTGCCGACAGCCACGAAGCTGCTCCCCGGCCGCGGCTGTGTGGGCTGCGGCGGAACCGCCAGGGGCGAGGTCAGCACGATCAGCACAACCGCGGTCAACGCTATCGACACGGCAACGGCTGCCACCTGGGCCACCGTGAACGGCCCAATGAGCGGCCGGCGCCAGCCGCCCTCGTAGCGCACGGGCTCAGGTGGTGGCGGGGCTGCCGGCTCGTTGTCGGTCGTCATCAGACCTGTGGCCAGAGCGACTGGAATGCCTTCGCAAAGACGCTCAGCAGGTCGAAGACGACGGCCAGGCCGATCAGCACGACCAACCCGCCGCCGATCGATTCAATAGTGCGCCCGTGGCGCAGGAACGGGCGCGTCAAGCGCGCGGACCCATCCATCGCCAACGCCAGCGCGATGAACGGGATGCCGATGCCGAGCGAGTAGCCGGCAAGCAGCGCGATCACCTGCGGCGCCGCACCCGCGCTCAGTGACAGCCCCAGGATTGCCCCGAGGGTTGGCCCGATGCAGGGCGTGTGCGCGAGCGCGAAGACAGAGCCGAGAGCAAGCGCCGCAAGCGGGCTGCGCGCGGCGGCTCCGCCAGCGGGGGCCTGTCCGAACTCGCGCGTCGGGGCAAACGATCGGTTCAGAAAGCCGATGCGCAGCACGCCCATCAGGTTCAGCCCGAGCACGATCACGACGACGCCGCCGGCGATCCGCACAGGTGGCAGATCAAAGAGCGGCCGGAGGGCGTAGAACGTCAGGCCGAGGACCGTGAAAACAGCAGCGAACCCGAGGACGAACGCAAGGGCGTGGGGCAGGACCTGCCAGCGATTCGCCCGCGGCGCCACGGCGGCTCCGCCCACCGGAAACGCCAGGCCAGCCGCCGCCACGACCCCCATCTGGCCGAGGTAGGCGGGCACGACCGGCAACACGCACGGTGACAGGAACGAGACCACACCGGCGAATATCGCCGCCGCCAGAGTCAGCTCCACGTCTTACGCGACGCGGCCCAGGACGCGGTCCAGGAACGTGGCGATCGATCGTTCGCTGACTGCCAGGGACAGCTCTTCGGCACCGATGGCCATCACCGGGACGCGGGCCCCGAACTCCGACTCCAGCGCTGGCGACTCAGCGACGTCGCGGTAGCGAACCCGCGGGATCCGATCACCTCGCCGCGCACGCTCTTCCAACACGGCCTGCAACGCCACGCGGGCTTCGACGCACGGCTCGCAGCCGTCGCGCCGATAGAAATCGAGCGTGGGTTGGGGAGGGGAGCTGGTCATCGGACGCCTCGATTCTAGGTTGCGCGGGCCGATGCCCCATGAGACGCGTCGAATCGTCCGAGCCGTTCCCCTTTGCCGGTTCCCAAATCGGTTATCGCATCGGCGGCGGTCCAACTATGTGCGTGCCCAGTCTGCCTGCCGTTTCGGCAAGCTCGGCGAGGTCGACCGACCCCGCCGAATCCGGGATCGCGTGCCGGGTCGCCGGCTCGCCCATCGACCGAAACATCTCGACGTGCTTGTGGCCGGGGCTTACCAGAAGCAAGAGAGCGGCGTCGGCGCTGTCAAAGCGGAATGCGTGCTGGATGCCTCGCGGTGCAAGCGCGAACCCGCCCTCCTCGAGCCTGTGCTCCTCGCCCTCCAGGAGGATCGTCACCACGCCACGGGCGACGTAGAAGCCCTCTTCCTCGTCGTCGTGAAAGTGCACGGGGATTGCGAATCCGTCGGGCCCCTGCACCTCGCACGCCAGGTAGGCACCAGATTCGGACGGCGTGACCTTGTAGGAGTAAAGACCGCCGAGGACCCACAGCTCCTCCGCGCCGTCTGGCGGGCGAACGATTGTCTGGCGGGCCAAGGTTGCGACGCTCATGGGTTCCTCCTGCGTAATTTGTGAGTACAGTTGTGTATTATGAAATGTGGGAAGGTTGGAGTCAAGGTTGATTGCACAGATGCGTGCTAGGAAATGAAAATCGCCTCTGGCAATAGTGCGAAGCGGCCCTATCGCATGACCCGGCGGCGTCAGGCGATCGACACGACGCGCGATCGGATCGTTCAGGCGGCGTTGGACCTGCACAGCGAGGTAGGACCTGCGTACGCCACGATCAGCGCAGTCGCCGAGCGCGCCGGAGTCGAGCGCCACACTGTCTACCGGCACTTTCCCGACCTCGTCAGCCTGTTCCAGGCATGCACCGAGCACGGCATGCAGACCAGCGGCCTGCCGTTACCGGACGACTGGAGCGGCATCGCTGACCCAATCGAGCGGCTGCGCGCTGCCTTGACCGCGATGTACGACTACTGGCGGCGTAACGAGCGACTCGTGGCCAACATCCTGCGCGACATGCCCGTCTCCCCGGAGCTCGTCACCGGCTCACAGGCCTACCAGGATCACCTCGGATGGATCTGGCAGAGCGTCCTGAGTTCGTGGGGTGGTGACGACGCAGAGTCCGCCAGCACACGGGCACTGGCGGCGACCGCGCTCGAGTTCGGGACGTGGCAAGCCCTGACGCGACGCTACGGCCTGACCGAGGAGGCGGCCATAGAGTCGATGGTCACGGCTGTCCGCGCGGCGGCTCCGACCTAGAATGAATGAGCCGCCCCCGTAGCTCAGTGGATAGAGCGAGGCCGTCCTAAGGCCTGCGTCGGGAGTTCGACTCTCTCCGGGGGCGCTCAACCACCAGCACGGCGGCACCGATCGCCTCGACGGTAGCCTCTCGAAAGAACGGCCGCGCCGGCGGGACCCACACCACGCGGGCCACGTGACGGCCCTCAGTCTCAGCCCCGAAAACGCTCGGCCTGTCGGTCTGGACTTTAGGGGTCCTGGTCCAGGTGACTGCGATCGAAGTCATCTCGAGCCGCTTCGGCCGCAGCGAAACCAATCTTCGAATGGGTCCCGTCGCAGAATGGTTTTGTCGATGAACCCCCACACCGGCACAATGCGAACGACACATTAGTCGGGACTTCCTTGCCATCTTGATCGACCAGCTTCACCGGGCCCGTGACCCTGTAAGGACCATCTTCACTGAAGCTGATTTTGATTTCTTCTTCCATCATGTCTCTTTCGGGGTTGTCACTCGTCTTGTTTTCTCGTTCATGCTCACTTAGGCGGCAAGGGTGAGCAACTGGTAGAGCCTGCCATCTGGCATGGTCGCACAGTGGGCCTAGCTCTCTGGATCGCACACCCGCCCCTGCTCGGCGATCCTCCTGGGGACGCAAGAGACACGACAGCTAGGCAGTCATCCACGAAGTCCGTCCACTAATTCCAAAATTCCAAAAGGTGGGTGGCTCACCCCGCCGCATACCATTCGAGGGCGTCCCGCGTGGGGTCCTGCGCCTCGGAGGCTCTCCGGGGGCGCCACAACAGCGCAGCCTCCTCGGCTGCTGCCTACGTGTCGCGAGGAAAGGGCCGGGCCGCTGCCGCCCACTCCACGCGGGCGACGTGCCGGCCGGCCGCACGATAGGGCACGGTCGTCAGGACCGAGTGATCCGCGTGTCGTGCTTTGATCCCGAATGCTCGGAGCATCGCGCGCTCATGGTCATTGCGGCCGGATCGGAGCCGACCGTCGGGTGCGCGGGCGTGCAAGCGTTGAGAGGTAGGGTTCCTGTCGCCGGAGCGGCCGTGGAGTGTTGCCCGCTCGCGGTCGGTCGGCGTGGCTGGCGCTGGTCGTCGGTTGGCTCGGGGCGCGTAGCCGGTGAAGGGCCCAGTCAATGTCGCCCTTGAGAGCCGTCGGCACCCTGGAACGGGCCGAGCGCAGCACTTGGGTGGCGTGTTCGGCTTCGCCGCTGGTCCCTGCCCGCTCGATCACGCGGACCGCGAACGCGGCAAGGATCGGATCAGCCAGCCAGGGCTTAACGCCTTCGATCGCCCGGGAGCCGTGAGCGGCGATCCGATCACGCCATTGAATGCGATTGGCCGGCGATGCCGCTTCCGCTTCCTCGAGCAATGGCGCGAGTTCCATATGCGTCCTCCTGAGAGTCGCCAAGGCGCGCTCGGGGCGCCAGGTGGGTTCCGTTCCGGGAACGGAGGTCAGGTGCAACCAAGGTCGCGTGTGAAAGACGCTTCGACTCTAGCGCATGTATCGCTATCCTGCAAGGTTGCAGATAGACAATCTACAGGAAAGCAAAGATACTTGCCCGACTGGGGACAAGACACCAGAGGTAGCCAACGATGCCATCACATCATCTCGGCGAGGATGCCGAGCGCCTCCGCCGTTTCAAGGCTGATTTCTTCAAGGCGCTCGCTCATCCTCTCCGGATCCGGATCCTTGAACTCCTTAGGGGCGGTCCGCTGAGCGTGACACAGATTCAGGAGGCGACCGGCGTGCCGGGGTCGTCGGTGTCACAGCAACTCGCCGTTCTTCGGGGCCGGAACATCCTCGCCACCGAGCGGCGCGGGACCACGATCTTCTACCGCGTGGCTGAGCCAGAACTGTTCGAGTTGCTCGACGTCGCGCGGCGGATCTTCAACGCCCACCTAAGCGACACGATAAAACTGCTGCGTCTGGTCGACCGCGAGGCCGTCGGCGCCGCTCGACTGTAACCGAGTTCTCGGTCGCTTTTCCGGCAGCGACGTACCAAGCCAACGAATCCTACGTGGGGTCCCAGGCCTCCGAGGCTCTCCGGGGGCGCCACAACCGCGCAGCGCCCTCCTTTGCTTCCCCCCGCGTCCAGTTCAATCCTGCCGGTCGACCGTCTCGTATCGGAAGTAGACGACGCCGGACTTGAAGGTTCGGGATTCGACAAAACGGAGCGCGACCCGTTCCTTGAGCGGCGGGAAAAACGGGTGTCCAGCGCCAAGGATCACGGGGTGGATGAGGAGGCGGTACTCGTCGACCAGGCCGGCCTCGATCAATGACCCGGCCAGCGCCGCACCGCCGACATCCATGTTCCCTCCGGGCTCCGACTTGAGTCGCGCAGCCTCTGCCACGGCTTCGTCATTTACAAGACGGCTTCCAGCGTCGACTCGTTCGAGCGTCCTCGAGAACACCACTCGCGGTATGTCCTTCCATATCCGGCCGAACTCCACCATGGCCGGTGTGGCCGATGGATCCGTCTCGGCCGTCGGCCAGTAGTCCGTCATCAGCTCGTACATTCGCCGCCCGTACAGGGAAGTGGTGATGGAGCGGGCCTGGTCGTTGAAGAACGTGTGCAGCTCCTCGTCGACCTGCGCCCAGTCGAGTGAGCGGCTTGGTGTATTGAAGAAGCCGTCGAGCGAGACGGACATCGAATAGATGATCTTGCGCATACTTACTCGGCCCGCGCGACCACTTTCACTTCTGCCGGGCAGACCCAGAAGAAGTTGTTGAGTCCGAGTCCGCCGCCGAACTCGACCGTGTCGCCTTCTCGAGCGATTGGCTGACCGTTCTCGTTGAGCAGAACGATTCGGCCGTCGTCGAGGACCGCCGAGAACCCGAACGGCCACATGACCGGCTGAGCTGTTCCGTCCGAGCCGGCGGTGGCCAACCCGGATCGCGGGTCTGGAACGAGCCGGCCGTGCCCCAAGGCCTGATCGCAGCCCGCGGACTGAGGGGGCGGCTGGGTCGAGAGCGTGATCGTCTCGGGCGTGGGTGACTGGGTCGAGGCGCAAGCGGCGATCAGGAGTGCCGTGGCAAGCATCCCGAGGGCAAGGATCTTGTTTCGCACCATCACCTCTCGACGATCGGCGGAGCCGTCAGGTTTCCCACGGCGGGCGCCTATGATTCGGCCACCCACGCAGCATTGAGGCAACCGGCCGATGAAGTATGTGATCGCGATCCTGTTTCCGCCGCTCGGGATGTTGCTCGCCGGACGCGCCGGTCAGGCGCTGGTGTGCCTCTTGCTCATGGTCACGCTGATCGGTTGGCCGCTGGCAGCGATATGGGCGCTGCTCGTGGTGAACACCGACGAAACCGAGAAGCGCGTGCGCAGGTACATGGAGCAGAAAGCCAAGGACTCGGGCTAAAGGTCTGGAGCTGCCTCGGCGTCCGCGGTCCGTGGCTCGAAGTCGAGCGACGCTGAGTTGATGCAGTAACGCAGGCCCGTGGGGTTGGGGCCGTCGGGGAAGAGATGGCCGAGGTGCGCGCCGCAGTTGGCGCAGACGACCTCGGTGCGCATCATGCCCTGCGAGAAGTCGGACTTCTCCTTTACATGGCCCTTCTCGACCACGTCATAGAAGCTTGGCCAACCAGAGCCCGACTCGAACTTCGTGCCCGAGTCGAAGAGTGGCTCGCGGCACACGACGCAGCGATAAACGCCGGCATCGTGGTTGTCCACGTAAACGCCGGTGAATGGCCGCTCGGTGGCGGCCTCCTGCGTGACCGAGTACTGAAGGGGCGTAAGACGACTGCGCAGGTCGTCCTGGTCGACAGCGCTCACGACGATCAGGCCTTCCTGGGCTTCTCGTTTGACTGGGACTTGTAGGCCCGATGGTATTCCTCGCGCAGACGGCGGGCGTCTGTGGCCGCCGTGGCGTGCTCGGCAGTGTCCATGGCCGTCGCCGCGACTCGACGTTCGGCGTCGCGCCATTCCGTGAGGATCAGGGAGACGTCACGCGTAGTCTCGATCTGTTCGATAGGCGGGATCTCCACGCCGGCCTGGGCGGCCGCGTGGGTGCGCTCGGCAAGTGACTGCTGGACGGACGTCTGGTTGAAGACCACCGCAGCAAGCTTCTCGATCTCGCGCGCGAGCCGAACGAACCGGGGGGTGCCCGGTGACGCAGCGCGCTTCTCGGTCTCGAGGCGCTGCAATTGCTCGAGCGTGCGCACCATCTCGTCCGACACGCTCCGAAGATCCTGTTCCAGATCCATCCAGGGCCCCTCAGTGACGTTCGAGCTCCCCTAAGCCCAGGGTCCGTATAGGTCAGCGTACACCGCCGCAGCGAAACGGAGGGAACCCGGCCAGCGGCTAGACTTTCGGCCCGTGTCTACTGACTCACGCGTGACGGGCCGCCTCTCGGCGCTCGTGATGACCCTCGCCGTGGTCGCGGTCGTCGGCTGCGGCCAGGTGACCTATGGGCAGGGCGCGGTCGATGTCCGCATTGGATCCGGTGAGCCTTTCACGTGGGACCCCGCGCAAGCCGGCGATACGGGCTCGGCCAACGTGATCGCCCAGGTATTCGAGGGGCTCACTGCCTTCGATTCCGACAGTAACGTCCAACCGGCGCTGGCCGATTCCTGGCAGCCATCGGAGGACGGCCGGCAGATCACCTTCCAGCTGCGCCCGGGCATTGCCTTCAGCGACGGGACGCCGATCACGGCCCAGGGTGTCGTCGATAGCTGGCTGCGCCTGATCGACCCGGTTCGACCATCACCGCTGGTCAGCCTGCTGAGCGATGTCCAGGGAGCGACCGACTACCAGGCCGGAACCATTGGACCCGAGGGCGTCGGCCTGCGCGCGGATGGCGAGCAGGTGATCGTCGAGCTGCGCCGCCCCGCGACGTATTTCCTGTCCGTCACCGCGTCGCCTTCGCTCGCGATCGTGCCGCGTTCCATGTTCGGGCAGTTGGACACCGCTCCTCCGGCCAACATCGTCGTCTCGGGAGCGTACGTGCCGTCCATTCCCTCTGAGGGAGTGATCCACCTCACCGGCAACACGCACTACTGGGCGGGGACGCCGCCGCTCGACGTGGTTGAGCTGGTCATCGACTTCGGCGACAAGAGCAGTGTGGATGCATTCGGGGATGGGACGGTCGACTACGTCGGCGTCTCGAGCTTCGACGCCTCGTGGATGGCGTACGACGCTGACCTCGGCCCGCAGTTGCGCCGCTCGACGGACTTCAGCGTTAGGTACTACGGCTTCGAAACGCGCGTCGCGCCATTCGACAACCCGACCGTTCGACTCGCATTCGCGAAGGCCGTCGACTGGGATCGGATGGTCAGGCTGGGCGACGACGTACCGGCCACCTCGATGATCCCTGCGGGTATTCCCGGGCGCGACGATGTCGACCACCGTCCGAGCTACGAGCCCGAGGTCGCGCGACAACTGCTGGCTGATGCCGACTATCCCGGCGGTACCGGATTCCCGCGCGTCGTACTGGCCACGTACGGCGTGGGCTACGAGCAGACAGTCGCCGCACAGCTCGAGGAGAACCTGGGCGTCCAGGTGGACGTCGAGGTGCACGACTTCCGCGAGTACATAGGCCGACACCGCGGTCCCGGTGCGCCGGGCATCTGGACGCTGGCCTGGAGCGCCGACTATCCCCACCCGCACGATTTCCTCGGGCTGCTGCTGGAGACAGGCAGCAGCAGCAACGACGGTGGCTGGAGCAACGCCGAGTACGACGCACTGATCGAGCAGGCCGTGGCCACTGACGACCCGGCCGAACAACAGCTCGTCTACAGCCAGGCGCAGGACGTCCTGGCGCGCGAGGCACCCGTGGTTCCGCTGGCATATGGGGAGTCCTGGGCGCTGGCCAAGAACGGGCTGCTGGGCGCCAGCGTGGCCGGCGTAGGCATCATCAGGGTCGCCGGGCTCGACTGGGCGCCTGGGAGCGGCCGGTGAACGTGGTTGCGCGTGTATTGCTCACGCTCGCCCTTGTTCTCGGCGCGGTACTCGCGGCGCCTCCGGCGACCATCGCGGCCGAGCCGGTCTTCGGCCAGCCAAACGCGTCAGCCCCTATGGGCGAGCCGTTGACGGTTACGAGCACGATCGACGGCGTCGACGGCGGCACGGTCGAGCTGGTGTTGAAGCTCGCCGGGCACGATCCGCAGATCATCGTGCCCGCTCACCCGGGCACTGTCGCCGGTGGCTGGGAGGCAACCGCGGCGATCGATGTGCCGACGTCAATCGGCTGCTCTTGCTTCTTCGACGGCAACAGCGCTCCGAACTCCCACATCGAGTACCAGTTCCGCGTCCGTGCGGCCGATGGGACCACCAGCCTCGGGCCCGTTGGCCAGGTGACCGTCACGGACGATCGATTCGCCTGGCGGACGATCGAGCAGGGCCTGGTCCGCGTTCACTGGTACGAGGGCGACGATGCCTTCGCCCAGGCCGCAGCGGACGTTGCCAACACCGCCATTGATCACGCCGCGGAGCTGCTCGGCTCGACCCTGCCCGTGCCGGTTGACCTGTTCATCTACGCGACCCAGGACGCCCTACTGGAGGCGGTATCGGCCAACCGCGAGAACATCGCCGGCGAAGCCCATTCAACGATTGCCACGATGTTCGTCTGGCTGCCGCCGGACCAGGCGCCAGAGCGATCCAGCGTCGTCGTCGCGCACGAGCTGACCCACCTGGTGTTCAACGTGGTGACCGAGAACCCATTCCACGGGCCGCCCAGATGGCTGAACGAGGGGATCGCCGTCTACCTCTCGGAGGGTTACACCAACGAGTGGAGCTCCGTCGTTTCGATCGCCGCGCGTGAGGGCACGCTCATTCCGCTGACCGGCATTGCGGGGTTCTTCCCTTCGCCGGTCGACCAGTTCTTCCTCGCCTACGGCGAAAGTGTCTCCGCGGTCGACTACTTCATACGCACCTACAGCGAACCGACCCTGTGGGAGCTGGTCCGCAGCTACTCCCAGGGCCTGTCCGACGACGATGCGTTCATCGCTGCCACGGGCAGTGACATGGCCGCTTTCAACGCCGCGTGGATGGCATCGCTGGGAGCCGAGGTACCTGTGCCGCTTGGTCCGCAACCCGCGCCACCGGGACCGGTGCCCAGCGCTTGGACTCCGGCGCAGCCGACGTTCGCACCAGGCTCGCCGGGCGCATCCGGGCCCATCCCGAGCGGCCCAGGCGCCACCCTCGCGCCCGGCCGTAGCGCGGTGCCAGTCGGACCGCGACCGACATCGAGCCCGACGCCAAACGAGTTGGGCTATGAGCTTGGTGGCGTCGTCGGAGCCCTCCTCCTGGGGGTGCTGGTCGTCCTGGCGATGGTCGTGCTCGTGATCTTCATCCAACGAGGGCGCCGCCGTCCGCCACCACCGCCTTACTACTGAGTGCCGATGGCGAGCGACGAGACGGTCCTGAAGCTGAAGGTCGGTGATCGGCTGAACCTGGCCAAGCCGCACCCGTGCGGGGCACATGAGTGGCAGGTGACCCGTATCGGCGCGGATATCGGCCTCGCGTGCGCCGGCTGCGGGCGCCGCGTGATGCTCGAGCGGCGCGAGCTGGAGCGTCGATTCCGCGGCTTCGTCGGACAGGGCGAGCAATGACCGCCACAGTTCAGCCGGACCAGACGCTCAACGTCTTGCGCAATCGGCGCTTCCTGGCGCTGTGGGTGGCGCAGGTGGTCACGCAGGTCGGCGGCAACATGGTCCTGTACGGGTTGACCGTCCAGGTATTCAGCCTGACCAGGTCATCGACCTCGGTCAGCCTGCTCATCCTGAGCTTCTTGGTGCCGGCGGTGATATTCGGTGCCGTCGCCGGCGTCTATGTCGACCGGCTGGATCGCCGGCTGATCCTCGTGACCACCAACGCCGTCCGCGCCGCGCTGTTCCTGGTGCTGTGGCTGGTCATCAACGACATCGGCCTGATCCTGTTGCTGATGGTCATCATCTCGACTCTGACGACGTTCTTCGGCCCGGCCGAGGCGGCGATGATTCCCGTCGTTGTTCCGCGCAAACAGCTGCTGCCGGCTAACTCGCTGCACATTTTCACGCTCCAGGCGTCGTTCTTCCTCGGCTTCGCGCTGCTCGGGCCGCTGGTCGTCAACCTGGCCGGCCAGACCGCGCTGCTCGTCGCAGTCGCCGGGAGCTACCTCGTCGGCGCCGTGCTGTGCTGGTTCCTGCCCAGCTACAACCCGCGAACGAGCACGATTACGCGGCCTTCGCAAGCGCTGGGCGAGGCCGCCCACGCCATCGGGGAGGCGGGCAGTGCGGTTGCAACGACGTTCAGCCAGCTGGCCGACGGCATCCGTTTCATCTTCAGCAACCGAACCGTGTTCTGGCCCCTGACCTACCTCGCCATAACGGCATCGTTGATCGGCGTTCTCGGGGTGCTGGGACCGGGCTTCGCGACGCAGGTGCTGGGGCTGTCGGAGCGCGACTTCGTGGTCGTCGTGTTGCCTCTTGGTCTTGGACTGGTGATGGGCATCCTCGTGCTCAACGTGTACGGCCGGCACTTCTCACGCCGTCGGGGCATCGAGGGTGGCCTGGTGGCACTCGGCCTGACGCTGCTCGCCCTATCCATCGCCCAGCGGCTCACCAGCAGCCTGTCGCTCGGGCCGGTCATCTCGCTGCTGTCCGTGGTGATCATCGTTGCCTTCGCGATGGGCGTGGCCTACGCGTTCGTGGCAGTGCCCGCACAGGTCCAGCTCCAGGAGGTGCTGCCGGCGAATATTCGGGGCCGAGTCTTCGGCGTCCTCAACATGCTCGTCAGCATCGCCAGCTTCCTGCCCATCATCCTCGTCGGCCCGATCGCCGATGCTGTCGGCACGTCGGTCGTCGTCCAGGGGGCATCGATAGTCGTTCTGCTCGTCGCCGCGGGCTCAATCTGGCGTGCGCAGGCGTCCAATGACCCGATGGGGAGCGGCGGGCTGGTCGACGCGGTGGATCCGGTCGCGGTTACCTCGCGATCGCTGACGCAGCCTGTCGCACTGCGCTACGTCGACGCGCCCGAGGACGCAGTGGCTGACGTCGAGATCGCGGCCACGCCCGTGACACCGGGTCGCCCCGGCCCTGCGCCGCGCGGCAAAGGTACTCCCGAGAGTTGAAGCGCGTCACGATCGTCTTCACCGGCGGGACGATCTCGATGCAGCCCGATCCGGTAGCCGGAGGCAACCGGCCGATTCTCGACGGCGCGGCCATCCTTGCCCGAGCCCCGGAGGCAGCCCGGATCGCGCACCTCGAGGCGGTCGACTGGGGCCTCGTGCCGGCTTCTCACCTGCGCTTCGAGCAGATCCTCGACATCGCGCGGCTTATGCAGGCGCAACTGGACCGCGCGGACGTCGATGGCCTTGTCCTCGTCCAGGGAACGGACGTGCTCGAGGAGACGGCCTTCGCGTTCGACCTGCTTCTTCATTCCAAGAAGCCGGTTGTTGTGACCGGCGCCATGCGCGACGCCGCCTCACCCGAGTACGACGGTCCGCGGAACCTCGCCGACGCGGTTGCCTGCGCCGTCAGCCCGACGTTGGCGGGCGCGGGGGTCGTGGTCGTGTTGGGCGGCGTCGTGATCGGCGCCGATCAGGCCGTCAAGGCCCATTCCACCGCACTCGACGCATTCCGAGCGCGCGACGGTCGGCCGCTGGGCGACGTCGCCGGAGGCACGGTCCGTATCGCCGGGCGCCGCAGAGGCCGCCGCGCGGGCCGCCGGGGATTGGCTGAGATTCCGGCCGCGGCGGTCGAGGACGTGCATCTGCTCACGGTCGTGACGGGCATGGACGGTGCGCTCATCCGCGGCCTGGCGCCGCTCGGGCCGCGCGGCCTCGTGGTCGCGGCCACTGGCTCAGGCAACACCCATCCGGACGTGCTGGCCGCCGCCCGGGAGCTGATGGACGCAGGAACAATCGTCTGCCTCACCACCCGCTGCCCGGGCGGAACCGTCGACCCTGCCTACGCATTCCCGGGCGGCGGCGCGACATGGAAACAGGCAGGCGCGCTCATGTCGTCACTCGACGGGCCCAAGTCGCGGGTCGCGCTGGCGCTGGCGCTGGCCGCCGGTCTCGATCGCGACCGGATTGCGTCGCTCCTGTCTGAGGAGGGGAGGGCATGACCGCCAGCGCGTTGGCCGAGATGATCATCACCGGCCGGGTCGCAACGCTGGGCGGCGACGACGGCTTCGGCTGGCAGTCGGGCATTGCCATAGCAGGTGGGCACGTAGCCGCGGTGGGCACGGAGGCCGAGCTTGAGGCACTTGCCGGTCCGGCCACAACGCGCTGGCGCCTCGGCCCGGATGTGCTCGTGATGCCGGGGATAACCGACGCCCATCTGCACCTGATGACGCTCGTTGTCGCTGAGCAACAGCTGAACCTCACAGGTTCCGATCTCGACGAGGTATTGGCACGAATTGCTGTCCGCCATGGCGAGATGGCCTCGGCCGGCGATCAGGACGGCTGGCTGCTCGGCCATGGCTGGTCGCTCCACGCGTTGGGGCGCTGGCCGGATGCCGCGCTCCTGGAATCAGTCGCCCCAGGACGGCCGATCGCGCTGTATGCCCATGATCACCACACGCGCTGGGTCAGCCGCCGAGCTCTGGAGCTTTCGGGAATCGGCAGTGGCTCGCACGATCCAGAGGGCGGCCTGATTCGCCGCGATGACGAGGGCCGGCTGACGGGCATCCTGCACGAGGTCGCGTCTGCGCTGGTGGACTACGCGATCCCTGGTCCGACTACCGAAGAGCTCGCCGAAGGCGTGCACCGAGTGGCCGCCCAGCTGGCGGGCCTGGGCCTGACGGGCTGCCACGACCCGGGCGAGCTGACCTCCGACGCGGGCATGGAGCGCGGCCCGGCCTTTTACCGGGCTCTTGCGGCTGCTGGACGCCTCCCGCTGCGCGTGCACTCGTCAGTGCGCGCCCAGCAGCTGGATCGGGCGATCGAGCAGGGCATGTTCAGCGGACAGGGCGTGCGACCGGCAGCGGGGTCAGATCCGGTCCTCGCACTTCGAGCGGCGCGGTATCGCATGGGCTGGCTGAAGCTCTTTGCGGACGGATCGCTCGGATCGCGCAGCGCGGCCCTGCTCGCGCCGTACGAGGATGCGGAGACGAACCCGCCGACGGGTGGTCCGACCGGGATGATCCTGACCGAGGCGCGGGAGCTCGCCGAGCTCCTGGGCCGTGCCGCGGCCGCGGGCATCAGCGGCCAGGTGCACGCGATCGGTGATGCCGCAGTACGCAGCGTGCTCGACGTCTTCGCCGCCGCGCCGGTTTCGACCCGGCTGATGCGTCGGATCGAGCATGCCCAGTTGGTCGATCCGGCCGATATGACCCGCTTTGGTGAGCTTGGAGTCGCCGCATCGCTTCAGCCCGTCCACCTACGCAGCGACGCTGTTCCCGCCCGTGTGGCCTGGGGCCTGCGCACTGAGAACACCTTCCCGCTGCGCGCGCTGGTCGAGGGCGGTGCACTCATCCCGCTCGGAACGGACGCGCCGGTCGAGCCGGCCGACCCGTGGCCCGGGATCGCCGTTGCTGTCGCTCGCCGGGATCCGTTCAGGGTCGACGACCAGGTGACCGGAGCGCACCATGCGGTCAGCCTCGCCCGCGCCGTCAGGGCGGCATGCCTGGATCCGGCGATCGTGGCAGACGAGCCGCTGCTCGGGCGGCTGATCTCGGGTTATCGGGCGGATCTCCTGGTGGTCCCCGCGGAGAGCTTCCGTGAACCGTTCGACGCGGCTGCCTTCGCTCGGATCCGGCCGCTGGCCACGATGATCGATGGCGAAGTCGTGCACCGGAGCGATGCTTTCGAGGGTTGACCCGACGCTGGCCACCGCGAATACTCGCGCCGCAGACGGCTGATGCGGTACGTCGCACCGCTAATGCCCGTCGTACGGAGGGTGGTTGATGAACTACAGGGAGACCCTCTTCACGCCAAGAGGTTTCCTGATCGTGGGCGGCGCAGTGCTGCTGCTGCTCGGGGTGCTCGGGTTGTTCTTCTGGGTCGACCCGGCCGAGAACATTGCCCACATCGGGCTCGGGCTCGTGGCGCTGGCAGCGATCTTCGTCCCGGGATTGAACGACACGCTGACCCCGCACTATCGCTGGCTCGTGAACGTGTTTGGAGTTATCGCGCTGTTCTTCGGCGTATACGGCTTCCTCCTTCCGGCGGGCAGCCCAACCTCGCCCAACACGTTCGGCCTGGCCAACCTGACGCTGGGCGACAACCTGCTCCACCTGGTGGTCGCGGCCTGGGCGTTCCTGGCGGCGTTCTCGGAACCGCAGCCGGACAGGATGCGCCGCTGAGTCGCCCTGGTTACTTGGGCAGCGCCGTCGTCGCCGGTCGGAGAGAGGCCACGACCGGCATGCGGGGTCGCCGCGGGCGAAGCAGTCGCGATGTCCGCTTCACGCGAGCCAGGCCGTTCCGGCTAAAATTGCCAGCCTCGGGCGGCTAGCTCAGCTGGTTAGAGCACTTGCTTGACATGCA
>CAYZEJ010000013.1:0-32101 GCA_964477545.1 uncultured Anaerolineaceae bacterium
GCGTTCGGTGACATGGACTTCAAGGTCACCGGCACGTCTGAGGGCATCACCGCTATCCAGATGGACATCAAGGTCCTGGGCATCAACGAGGCAATCATTCGCGCGGGGCTCGAGAAGGCCCATACCGCGCGCATGTTCATCCTCGACAAGATGCTCGAGGTCATGCCGTCCGCGCGGACCGAGATGAGCGCTTACGCACCGCGCATCACGACGATCAAGATCAACCCCGAGAAGATCCGCGACATCATCGGCAAGGGCGGCGCCACGATCCGCAAGATCCAGGAGGACACGGGCACCGAGATCAACGTCGAGGACGACGGCACGGTAGAGATCGCCGCAGTCGACGGCGAGAAGGCCAAGGCCGCAATCGCGTGGATCGAGGGCCTCACCCGCGAGGTCGAGATCGGCAGCCTCTACCTGGGCAAGGTCACCCGGATCATGGGCTTCGGCGCGTTCGTCGAGATCCTGCCCGGTAAGGAGGGCCTCGTCCGCATCGGCGAGCTGGCCGACTACCACGTCCCGACTGTCGAGGATGTGGTGTCAGTCGGCGACGAGATCATGGTCGTTGTGACCGAGATCGATCGCCAGGGGAGAGTCAACCTCTCGCGCAAGGCGGCGATGCAGAGGCACCTCGCCAAGACGCCGGCGGAGGTCGGCAGCTAACCCCGCGCAGCACGCAATCTCGAGCGGCCCGCCCTCAAAGGCGGGCCGTTTCGATTCAGCTGGCCTTGGGCGGCTGGACGCGCGCCATGAGCCCGATCGTGTTGCCATCGGGATCGTCGAAGAAAGCCATCCACTCCTCGGTACCGGTGGCCTCGTCCCTGTAGATCAGATGCGGCGCACCCTGGAAGTGAACGCCACGCTCGCTCAGCAGCGACACGGCGACGTTGATGTCCTCCACCAGGAAGTAGAGGGTCGAGCCCTTTCTCCAATCCTCGTCCGGCACCTGGCGGAAATACAGACGCGTGCCGGCGCAGTCGAAGAAAACGAGCTCGCCGAAAGTAAATATGTGCGGTAGCCGTAGGACGTCCCGATACCACGCCTCGGTCTGTGGGGCGGAACGGCAGAGCATCGAGACCTGACCAAGAGGGCCGAGTGCGAGCTGTGAATCCATCGGCTTGATCCTCCGAGGCCTGCCGTGGCCGCGAGTTGCCATGAGGGCAACGTACCGGGCGTCTGTTGATATTCCGTATAACACTCCCAGTGTTGCGATGTAGTGCGTCGCGAGTTGATGGGGCCTGTTGACAGCCTTCCGAGCCGTGTGTCGAGCGCGATCCATGCTGGGAAGGCGTTGGAACGCCCCACGATGCGTTGCCGCAGGGGACCGTGAGAGGTTCCGCAACACTCCGAGTGTTGATCAGCGCGGAACGGCCACGGCGGCGGTGGGCGAACGCCCGGCAGGGGACCGGTCGCTGTATCATCGAGGCCGTGCCCTGTCGGATTTCATTCCTGAGTGACGCCATGCCGTGCGCACAGAATCGAGGGCACAAATGGACCGGTCGGGCCGCGTGACGCCGGATGAGAGAAGGCAGGCGCTCGACGAGATAGCCGCCGAGGTCGCTGTCTGTACGCGGTGTCCGCTGCACGCCCAACGAACTCGTGCGGTCCCGGGGGAGGGCCATCCTGAGACCGAAGTCGTGTTTGTCGGCGAGGGTCCCGGCTACAACGAGGACCGTGAGGGTCGTCCATTCGTGGGTCAGGCTGGCGGCCTGCTCAACGAGCTCCTCAAAGCCATTGGTTGGCGCCGCGAAGACGTCTTCATCACCAACGTCGTCAAGTGCCGGCCGCCGGGCAACCGCGACCCCGAACCAGCCGAGATCGCTGCCTGCGCGCCCTACCTCAAGCGCCAGCTCGCGGTGCTCGACCCCGCCGTGGTGGTGACACTGGGCCGTCACTCACTCGGAACGTTCATGCCCGGGGCGCGCATCTCCAGCACGCACGGCACCACAAGCCCGACTGATCCCGACACTGGCGCGGCCAACGCGATGACCTATGCGATGTACCACCCCGCGGCAGCGCTGCGCCAGGGGAGCCTGAAGGAGACGATGCTGACCGACATGTGCGGCCTGCCGGAGGTGCTGATCCAGCACCGGGAGCGCCGCGCCCACAACCAACCACCCGACGCAACCGCGGCACCGACGCCGACCCCGACCCCGACGCCCGCGCCCGAACCGGAACGGGCCATCGAGGATGTCGAAACCGCGCTCGAGCACGCTGCAGTCGTGGCCACCGGCCCCGCGGCAAATGGCGAGCCGCAGCTTGAGCTCTTCGGATGACGGGGAGAAGCAGATGAACGGCCTCCTGCGCGTCCTGCCGCTCGGCGGCGTCGGCGAGATCGGCAAGAACATGACCGTTTTCGAGTACGGCGACGAGATCGTCATCATCGACTGCGGGCTGATGTTCCCCGAGGAGGAGATGCCCGGAATCGACTTCGTCGTGCCCGACATCACCTACCTCAAGGACCGCCGCCACATGGTCAAGGCGTTCCTGATCACGCACGCCCACGAGGATCACGTCGGCGGGCTGCCCTACATCCTGCCCGAGTTCCCAGGCGTCCCGATTTACGCCTCGACTCTCGCGCGCGGCCTCCTGGGCAACAAGATCAAGGAGCACAAGCTCCACAACAACCCGCTGATGCCGTTCGATCCCGGGGATACTGTCGAAATCGGGGCCTTTTCGGCAACTGCCTTCCGCATTGGCCATTCCATCCCCGACGCGATGGGCATTGCCCTGCGCACTCCGCGCGGCCTGATCGTGCACACGGGCGATTTCAAGTTCGACCACACGCCCGTCGACGGCAAGCTGTCGGACATCCACGCGCTGGCAAAGTTCGGCAGCGAGGGCGTCCTGCTGCTGATGTCCGACTCCACGCGCGCCGAGAGCCCCGGCTACACGCCTTCCGAGCGCATCGTCGGCGAAGTGTTCCGCGACATCATGGAAGGCCTCGAGGGCCGAGTGATTGTGGCCACGTTCGCGAGCAACATCGCCCGCGTCCAGCAGGTGTTCGATGCCGCGGCGACGTTCAACCGCAGGGTCGCCGTAATCGGCCGCTCGATGGAGCAGAACGTGCGCATCGCGTCGGACCTCGGCTATCTCAAGTTCCCGGAAGGACAGCTCGTCAACAAGGACCGTCTGCGCGATATCCCGGACAAGGAACTGGTGATCGCCACGACCGGCGCCCAGGGTGAGCCGATGGCCGGCCTGGCGCGGATGGCCAACCGCGACCACCGCTGGGTGGAGATCGAGCCTGGTGACACGGTGATCGTCAGCGCAAGTCCAATCCCGGGCAACGAAGAAGTGGTCGGACGGACGATCGACAACCTGTTCAAGGTCGGCGCGAATGTTTTCTACCACGACATCAAGCGGGCGCACGTGTCCGGGCACGCCAGCCAGGAAGAGCTGAAGCTGATGCTCAACCTGACCCGCCCGAAGCACTTCATTCCGGTACACGGCGAGTTCCGCATGCTCGTCCAGCACGGACGACTGGCCCAGGAGTTGGGGGTGGCTGCGGAGAACATCTACATCATCGAGAATGGCCAGCCGATCGAGTTCGCGGAGGATGGCACAGCGCGCCGAGGAGCACCGGTCGAGGCGGGCTACGTCTACGTCGATGGCCTGTCAGTGGGTGAGGTCGGGGATGTGGTCCTGCGCGATCGGCGCGCCCTGGCCAACGACGGCATGTTCCTCGTCGTCGTCACGGTCGACAAGCAGACGGGCAACCTCATCGGCCGACCGGAGATCGTGACGCACGGCTTCGTGACCGGCGCGGACGACCCGGTGATCGCCGCAGCGGCCGATCGTGTCGCATCGGCGATCGCGAACCCGGGCGATCACACGAGCGAGCCGGGACTGCTCAAAGCACAGATCAAGGACAGCCTCTCGCAATACCTGTACGAACGGACCAAGCGACGCCCGATGGTCTTCCCGGTCGTGGTCGAGATCTAGAACGGCCATGGCCACTCGGACTCGGCGCGCTTCGACCGCCTCGCGCGGGCGCAAACGGCGTCCGGCACGGACGAAGCTGCTGGAGGGATTTCGCATTCCGCCGCACCTGGTCCGTTCGCTGATCGGGTTGACCCTCATAGTCGTTGGGGCGGTGACGGTGGTCGCACTCATATTCCCCGATGCCGGAGTCCTCAACCGCTATGTCGAGGGCCTGCTCCGCCCAGCGGTCGGTCAGGGCGCGTGGCTCCTGGCCGGGTTGCTGATCGTGGCCGGCATAGTGGTCGAGCGGCCCTCCCAGCTCGGCTACGGCTCGAGCCTGGCGATCGTCGGCGGGGTCATCGTGTTCGCGGCAGGGCTGGGATTGATCCACCTCGTCTGGGGGACCGGTGACTCGGCACGCGCGCTCAGTGACGGCGGCGGGGCGCTCGGCAACGCTCTTTCATCGACCCTGAGCGACTTCCTGTCGCCGGTCGGCGCGTTCGTCGTGCTTCTCGGACTGCTCGCAGGTGGCCTGATCCTGCTGTTGAACGTCACGTTGCGCAGTCTGCTCAGCCCGGTAACGGGCGGTGGCCGCCTGCTGGCAAACGTCGTCGCCACACCCGCACGTGCGATTGCAGCTGGCGCAGCCGAGGCCGCAGGCCGGCGCAATGCCGAGGCGACGCTCCAACCCACAGGACCGGGTCGAGGGGCAAACGGGAAGGCGGGCCGCACGGCGGAGCGCGGAATAGGCGGCCCCGCACGACCGATCCCCCCGATCACACAGATGCCGGATCTCGCGCCGGGCGACCAACAGGTGCTGCCACTCAGCCAGACGGTGTGGAGCGGCGGGCCGGGCGGCTCGACGCCAGGCGGTGCTCGGGTCACGGCGACCCCGCTTAGCGCGACGGCCGTCGCGGTGGCCGAGGAAGAGGAAGAAGCGGCGGAGCCTGCCCGGGTGTGGGTGATGCCCGGAAACGAGCTCCTACAGGCGGCCGAACCCGTCACAGGCGGGGCTCGGTTGGACCACACGCGGAACATCCGGATCATTGAAGAGAAGCTGTCGTCGTTCCAGATTCCGGCCACGGTGACGGCCACGAACACCGGACCTGTTGTCACCCAGTACGAAGTCCGGCCGGACGCCCGCGTCAAGCTCAGCCGCATCGATGCGCTTGCGGACGACCTCGCGATGGCCCTCGCGGCTCGCTCCATTCGTATCGAGGCGCCCATCCCGGGACGCGACGTGGTCGGCATCGAGATCCCCAACCACAACAGCGAGATCGTCGGCTTCCGGCCGCTGCTCGACGACGTCGGCATGAGCGAGGCGGCCAGCAAGCTCACCTTCGCCCTCGGTCGAGACGTGTCGGGCAAGGGCTACGCGGTCGACCTCGCGCGCATGCCGCACCTGCTGATCGCGGGCGCGACCGGCTCCGGCAAGAGCGTGTGCGTCAACGCGCTCATCACGAGCCTGCTGATGCGCGCGTCGCCGAAAGAGGTGCGCCTCATCCTGATCGATCTGAAGCGCGTCGAGCTCGCCTCATACCGGGACCTGCCCCATCTCGAGACGCCGGTGATCGTCGAAGCTCACGACGCGCGGGCCGTGCTGACCAACATGGTCCACGAGATGGAGAGGCGTTACGAGGCACTCGCCGAGGCGATGGAGCGCAACATCACCGCATACAACGTCAGCGCACGGCGCCGTGGCGCGCCGATGCCGTACATGGTCGTCGTGATCGACGAGCTCGCCGATCTAATGCTGCGCGAAGGGCGCAAGGTCGAGGAACCCGTCGTCAAGCTGGCCCAGAAGGCACGCGCGGTCGGCATCCACCTCGTGCTCGCGACGCAGCGACCGAGCGTCAACGTGGTCACGGGCCTGATCAAGGCCAACGTGCCCAGCCGCATCGCGTTCGCGATGGCGTCCAACGTCGACTCGCGCACCGTGCTTGACGCCAACGGCGCGGAGGACCTCATCGGACGCGGCGACATGCTCTATCAGCCGGCCGACCTGCCACGCCCCATTCGGCTCCAGGGCGTCTTTGTCAGCGATGCCGAGGTGCACGCCATCACCGAGTTCTGGCGCCAGCAGGCCGAGCCGGAATACAACCGCGACCTTCTCGCGGGCGGCGACGCGGACGACGGCGACGGGAGCGGTCAGTTTGCCTGGTTGACGCGCTCCGCGGACGATGAGCTGGCCCCACGAGCCGCGGAAATGGTGATGCAGACCGGTCGGGCGAGCACCTCGATGCTCCAGACCAAGCTCAAGGTGGGATTCAACCGCGCGACTCGGCTGATGGATGAGCTCGAGAAGCATGGGATCATCGGCCCACTGGACAGCCGAAACCCCGGCGCGCCACGCACCGTGTATGGCCCGGACAACTGGTTGCGCGGCGGCCCCGACGCCGATCAGAACGACTGACCCGCAAGCGACGGTCGGATCCCGGCGAGCCGGGTGCCGACCGCTTCGCGCGCAGCCGGGCCGGAGGCCCCCGGCGAAGGAGCGGGTAGACTGGCCTCCGCGTCATTGACGGCGCCTCACCTCTGATTCGCCGCGAGAAATAACCCCACTTATGGCATCCCGACCTCAAATACGCATCGGCAATCGCAGGCTTGGCCGCGACCGAGCGCCGATCGACGCCACACCCGCTACGCCTGTGGGAGAGACCCTCCAGCAGGCGCGCGAGCGCAAGGGCGTGGACCTGTTTCGCGCAGAGCGCGACACGAAGATCAGGCTGCGCTACCTGTCCGCGCTCGAGGATGGCGCGTACGAGGACCTGCCGCCGCCCGTCTACACCAAGGGCTTCCTGCGCAACTACGCCATATACCTCGGCCTGGATCCCGAAGACCTGCTTGAGCGCTGGCGCGACGAGATGGATTCGTTACGCTCGGCCGAGCGCATCGCTGTGGCACCGCCGCCGATGCCAATCGCCGCTCCGGGTCGGCGCGTCACGGTCACGCCCGGCATGTTCGTTGCCGGTCTGGTGCTGCTCGTGGTGCTGGCATTCGTTGGCTACCTCGGCATCCAGTTGCTGCGCTACGCGGAGGTAACCCCGGTCAGCCTGACACAGCCGCGGGACCTGTTCAGCACCATCGATGCCGAGCGAACCGTTCTCGAAGGAACGAGCGGGCCGGGCGCCACCATCCAGATCCGCGGGCCGGGCGACGAGTTGTACAACACGACCGCCGATGAGGACGGGCAATGGTCCGAGGAGGTCCTGCTGGCTCGCGGCCCTAACCAGTTCGCGATAACGGCCACGGACGCAGTAACGCAGAGGCGATCCGAAGAGCTGAACCTGACCATCACCCGACCGCTGCCGGAACAATCGGCCAGCCCATCCCAGTCTGTTGCCCCACCGGTCTCGTTGACGCTCTCGCTGCTCGGACCGGCAGAGGGCTTGATCAGCACGGACGGCAACGTAGTTGTTCGCGGGACGACTTCCGGGAGCAGGATCACCGTGGAGAGTCATTACGTGGGCCAGCCGGGTTCGACCCCCGAGCCCGCATCTTCGCTGCCGCCCGAGCCCAGCCCTGCACCGGGACCTGGTGCCAGCCCGAGCGAGGTGCCTCTGTCATCGCCCTCGCCAACGCCGAGTGGGTCGCTCGCGCCAATCGGCCCGGCGCGCGACATAACCGTCCCGGAGTCGGGGACATTCACTGAGACCCTGGTCTTTGCCATCGGTCGGTGGGAAATGACCATTACCGCCTTCGGCGTCGGTGTGGCACCTGTCTCCGAGATTCGCACCATCACCGTGGAGCCGCCCGTCGTGAGCGGCGTACAGCTGACGATCACCGTCACCGGCCGAGAGTCGTGGGTGCGAGTTCGCGCCGACGGCCGGCGAGTTACGGGCCTGGGGACGCTGCGCACCGGGGACACGCGCACGATCATCGCCGTCGACGAGCTGTGCCTGCGCGCCGGCAACGCGGGTGCACTCGCTATCAACCTCAATGGCCTGGACATTGGCGTGCTGGGCCAGGCCGGCCAGGTCGGAACCTGGTTATTCCGTCCAGGCCAGGCGCCGGAGCCCACCGACTCGGCCTGTTGACCCACGGACTGCGAACCGGCGCCTCCGCCGCCGGGCCGGCCACCGTCGAACCCGCCGATTTATCGGCCTTGGTGGCGCTCGGGGCAAGGATCCATTCGGCGATGGTCGAGCGAGGCTTGACCCTGGCCACTGCGGAATCGTGCACCGGTGGGCTGGTCGGATACGCGCTGACCGAAACGCCCGGATCGAGCCTGTTCTACGTTGGCGGGCTGATCAGTTACAGCAACGAGATGAAGGAGCGCGAGCTGGGTGTGGACGCGCGCACCCTCGAGAGCCACGGCGCGGTCTCTGCCCAGACGTGCGTTGCGATGGCCCAGGGCGCACTAAACCAATACGGCGCGTCAATTGGGCTGGCTGTCACGGGCATCGCCGGTCCGGAGGGCGGGAGCGAGCAGAAGCCTGTCGGCCTGACGTATGTCGGCATCGCTGACACGGCCGGCCACGACGTGCGGCGCAACGTGTGGACAGGGGACCGCCACTCGAACAAGGTCGACAGCGCCCACGCAGCACTGGAGCTGCTGCTCGAGCGGCTTGGGGTGGGCGAAGGCAGCAATTGAACCGCACCGCAGCCGACATTGGCAAGGGTCTTGCGCCGGTACGCACCGCCAGGCCAATCAGCGCCGGGGAGCGCGTCCATGTCCTGGGTGCGGCTGGAGCAGGTGCTTCCGCGGCGGCCCTGCTCGCTCACAACGCCGGCGCCCAGGTGTCTGGGTGCGATCCCGGCGGACCATCGCCCTACACGGCCGCCTTGGTCGAGGCGGGCATTCCATTGGCGTGGGAGCACGCCGCCGCTCACGTGATGGGAGGGCGTGGCCATGCGCCACAGCGGCTTGCGGTCACAAAGGCGCTGACTTCGGTGAACCCGGACCATCCCGAACTCGTCGCCGCCCGTGACGCGGGTATTCCGATAGAGGCGTGGCAACAGGTCGTGGCAGACGCCGCGGCAACTTCTGGGCAGGAACTGGTTGCGGTGGCGGGGACACACGGAAAGTCGACCACGACCGGCTGGCTTGTCGATCTCCTCGTGCGTGCCGGTCGCGATCCGTCCGCATTCGTCGGCGCTCTGCTCGACGCCTCGGTGACCGGAGGGACTCCCGCGACTGCCCGCTGGGGGAGAGGCGACGTCTTCGTCGTGGAAGCGGACGAGTACGCGGGCAACTTCGATCCGTACAGGCCGTCGGTCGCGGTGTTGCTCAACGCCGAGTGGGACCACCCCGACGTGTTTGTGGACGAGGCCGCCGTCCTTTCTGCGTTCGAGGCGTGGCTTCGGCGTGCTCCGGGCGCCACTCTCGTCGCCAATGTCGGTGATGCCGGGGTGGCGCGCATCGTGGACCGCCTGTCGGACTGGGACGGCAAGGTGGTGACGGCATCTCTTGCGGGGCCTTCTGACATTTCGGCGCGCGTCGAGACAGTCGACGGCCGAAGCCGAATTACCGCCACAGGTCCTGACGGGCACGACGTCGCATTCGAGGTTGGCTTGCCTGGGCCGGCGAACGCGGCAAATGCCCTGGCCATTGTCGGCGCCGCTCGCGTGCTGGGGATCGAGGATGCGTGGGTGCGCGAGAGCCTCGCCGAGTACAGGGGTGTCGGACGGCGGATGGAGGTCAAGGGCGATGTCGGCGGCGTGGTCGTGATCGACGACTACGGCCACCATCCGACAGCCATAGCTCGGACCCTTGAGGCTGTGCGGCTGCGCTACCCGGATCGGCGCGTATGGGCGGTGTACGAGCCGCTCACGTACCACCGCACGGCGCGGATGCTTCCCCGGTTCGCGGAGGTTCTGGCTACTGCCGATGAGGTGGCGATTGCCGACATCTGGGCCGGTCGAGACCAGGACACGACGGTTACCAGCGCTGCGGAGCTCGCAGCCGCGGTGCGTGGCGCGGGCGGGCCAGCCGCGGCGGCACCCGGATCGGTAGAAGCCACGGCCGACTATCTCGCTGAGCGTGTCCAGCGCGGAGACGTCGTGCTGGTGATGGGTGGCGGCCGCTCGTATGTCATCGCCTCACGCCTCGTCGAGCACCTGAACGCCCGCTCGGAGCCCGCCCACTAGACTTTCCAGCAGATGCCCTCGCTCAGCCATGGTGACGCCCAGGACCTGCTCGCCACGTTCAAGCGTGCCTGGGAGAGGCGCGCGCCCGACGAGATCGTCGAGCTGTTCGACACGAATGCTGAGTACCGCCCGGAACCGTTTGCCGACCCACTCCAGGGTCTCAACGCCATACGCGCCCTGTGGAACGACATAGCGGCGACCCAGGCGCACGTTGAATTCGACGCGGAGCGCATCTGGGTCAGTGGCGGGACTGTCCTTGCCAGTTGGCACGCGGCCTACACGACTCGTGCGACGGCGGAGCGGGTCCGCGTCAGAGGCTTCATGACCCTCGAGCTGACGGAATCGAACCCGCGGCGCGTCCAGCGCATGAAGCAATGGCCGATCGAGCGCGTAGTCGGCAAGGACTCGACGCTAGAGGCGGAGGAGAAGACCGACTGATGGCCGGAGAGGTTTCATTCGACGTGGTGAGCGATTTCGATCAGCAGGAGCTGGTCAATGCGCTTGACCAGGCACGACGCGAGATCGGCACCCGCTACGACTTCAAGGGTGCGAAGGCCGAGCTCGAGCTGGGCAAGGCCGAGATCATCCTCCGCGCGGACACGGAATCGCGGGCGCGCGCCATGCGCGATCTGCTCGAGTCCAAGGCGATCCGGCGCGGCCTCTCCCTCAAGATCTTCGACTGGGGTGAGATCGAGGAAGCGGGTGGCAACACGGTCCGTCAGCAGATCGGGCTTCGGCGCGGACTCCCCGAGGATCTCGCCAAGAAGATCAGCAAGCTCCTGCGCGACGAGTTCCCGAAGGCCAAGTCGCAGATCCAGGGTGACGCCGTCCGCGTCAGCAGCAAGAGCAAGGACGAACTGCAAAAGGTCATCACCCGGCTGAGGCAGGAATCGGAGGGGTACCCGGTGCCGCTCCAGTTCCAGAACTATCGCTAACTGCGCTCGTGATGGTCAACGGCCGCGCCGCGCGAGTGGTCATGTTCATCGTCGCCGTGGCCGTGATCCTGGGGCTGTTGTACAGCTCGGTTCGCTTCGCGTTCCAGTGACTCGCTAATGGCAGGGCGCGGCCAGACTGTCGGCCAGCAGATCGCGCGGGCGCTCTCGCGTGCGGGGGTCGAATGGGCGTTCACGGTCCCCGGTGAAAGCTTCCTCGGCGTCCTGGACGCGCTGCCTGGTGCCGGTATCAGGGTGGTTGCGACGCGCCACGAGGGCGGTGCGGCGTTCATGGCTGAAGCCGTTGGCCAACTGACCGGCAGGCCCGCAGCTGTGCTCGGGACCCGCGCGGTGGGCGCTGGGAACATGTCGATCGGAATTCACACGGCGCGCCAGAACTCCACGCCGCTTGTTGCCCTGGTCGGCCAGGTCAAGCGCGACTTCCTGGGGCGGGAAGCCTTCCAGGAGGTGGACCAGGTCGAATCGTTCGGGCGACTGGCGAAATGGGCGGCCCAGATAGACGACCCACGGACAGCCGGTCAGACGGTTGCCGAAGGCCTGCGGACGATGCTCACCGGGCGCCCCGGTCCGATCTACATCTCGCTGCCGGAGGAGGTACTGGATCTCCCAGTCCCGCGTGGATCGGCACTCTCGACGGCAGCCGTTGAGCCAGAAGCGCCGGCAAAGCCTGATGCAGCGGTCGTGGAGGAGATCGTCGGCCGGCTCCGGGCCGCCAAGCGTCCGGCGGTCATCGCCGGATTTGGCGTCATCCGCGCTGGGGCGAGGGACCTTCTCGTGGAGCTGAGCGAGCGCCTCGTGCTGCCGGTCTTTGCTGCGTGGCGCCGGCCGACGGCTTTCCCGAACGACCACCCCAACTATCTGGGCATGACAGGCTACGGTGCGCCCGACTCGGTCCTCAAGCGGCTGTCGACGGCCGACTTTCTGCTCGTGATCGGCTGCCGGCTCAACGAGGTCGCCTCGTTCGATTACAAGGTGCCCGCGAAGCGCACACGTTGGGCCCACGTCGACCTCGAGCCACGCCAGGCGCACGCTGCTCTGACAGCGCCCGATTTTCCCGTCGCGGCCGACGCGACGGACTTCCTGCGGGCGGCGCTGGATGCTTTGCCGCGCAGGGTGACGATCCCAAGGGAACGGACCAGGGTGCTGCGCGCCGAGCGTGAGGCGTACGTGACGGCGACCACGTTTGACGAGGCGGCCGAGTGGCGTGGGCCGGGCATCCACCCAGGCAGGGTTATCGCCACGCTGGAGCGAGTGCTGCCCAAGGACGCGTTGATTACGACTGACGCCGGCAATTTCGGGAACTGGCCCGCACGTGGCTTCCATTTCGGCCACGACCATGGCTTTCTCGGCCCCACGTCCGGTGCGATGGGTTACGGCCTTCCGGCGGCCATCGCTGCGAGCCTGTGCCAACCCGAGCGAACGGTCGTCGCTCTGTGCGGCGACGGCGGTTTGGCGATGACCATGAACGAGCTGGAGACTGCCGTGCGCGAGGGCGCGCATCCGGTCGTGATCGTGTTTGACAACAAACGCTATGGCACCATCGCGATGCACCAGCGCAACGAAGGACGCGCTCTGGTGGCCACGGAACTCGGACCGATCGACTTCGCCGCCGTGGCACGGGCATGTGGCGCGCAGGGAGGCCGGGTCACACGTGATGCTGAATTCGAGCCCGCGTTGCGCGACGCGCTCGGTGCCGGCCGGACCGCGGTCATCCACCTGGAGATGGATCCCCGATGGGTCTCGCCCGACAAGTTCGAGGACTAGGGGACGGAGAACGCGAGTGAGTCCTGGACGAGAAGATCCAGCGCGGCTTCAAGCCTGGCGAGAGCTCTTCCGACCTGCTGGCAGTACCTCGCCGCAATTGAGGACTGGACCACAGAGATCGGACAGAGGGGCTTGGAGAGGTTGTGGAGCCGAGCAGCTCAGACATTGGCTTGCGGCTCCGCCTAAGAAGTTGTCACGTGCGCGCGGCTCGGATGTGCTGCCACAGCACGACTCGGCCAGAACTGCGTAAGACAGGTGGATTCCGCCCCACGTTGTGCCCCTGTAGGCACAATTAGGCGAGATCGATGGCCGGATGCGCAGCTAGGAGCACAAATGCCCACCATTGGCGCTCAGTGGTGCATGGGGAGCACATCACCCGCTGCTCAGGGATTGCCGGCGCGCTCCATCGCCAAAGCGCCGTACGCCCGACCTGACTCCGCATCGGGCCCGGCGTTGAGCACGGAAAAGCCGATCCGATCGTAGAAGCGCATTGCCGGCTCATTCGCCGCGAGCACCCACAGCACGACGCGCCGTGCTCCCCAAGACGTGCCCCACTCCTGGACCGCGTCAACCAGGGCACCGCCCACGCCCAGGCGCCGCGCCTGTGGCGCGACCCACATGGAGAACAGGAGACAGTCGAGCGGATGGCGCCGGCGGGCCTGGACCACGCCGACCGGCATGTCGGAATCGTCCCGGGCGATGAACCAGGTTCGGCGGCTGCCGGCGGATGACGCCCGCGCTGTCGCTAGCCAGTCGTCATCAGTGCCCGCGGCAGCCTCGTCATAGCGCTGGCCGAATGCCTCGGGCGCGTCGAGGAGGCTGCGCAGCCGGATGTCGCGCAACACCTGCCACTCCCTGGGTTGGATTCGCTTGATCGAGACTGCCACACCACCTCCGAGCCGCGCAGCGTAAACGACAGTAAGACAATCAGGGGCGTGGTTTTGCCCGCAGACGATTACCAGATCGCGCGATTCCTGATCGAGCGCGGCCTCGGCGCCATTTACTTCATTGCCTTTGCGGTGGCGGCGATCCAGTTCCCCGCGCTGTCCGGCGAGCGCGGTCTCGATCCGGCGCCCGAGTTGCTTCGCGTGGCGCGCTTCAGTAACGCGCCGAGCATCTTTCACTTGCGCTACTCCGACCGACTTCTCCGCCTGGTCGCCATCGCCGGTGCGGCCTTGTCGGCTGCCGTAGTTCTCGGCCTGGCGAGCACCGCTCCGCTTCTCGTGACGATGGCCGTATGGCTTGTCCTGTGGCTGCTCTACCTGTCGATCATGAATATCGGCGGCACGTTCTACGGCTTCGGCTGGGAGTCACAGTTGGTCGAGACCGGGTTTGTCGCAATATTCCTGGGCAACGCGGCCACGATGCCCCCATTCGTAACTATGCTGCTCTTCCTGTGGATAGGCTTCAGGGTCGAGTTCGGCGCCGGGCTGATCAAGCTGCGCGGTGACGAATGCTGGCGCAAGCTGACGTGCATGGACTACCACCACGAGACGCAGCCGCTGCCGAACCCGCTCTCGTGGTTCGCCCACCATGCCCCGCGGGCCTTCCATCGCCTCGAGGCGTTCGGCAACTTCGTCGCGCAGCTGGTGCTGCCGTTCGGGCTCTTCCTGCCCCAGCCGTTCGCGTCCGTGGCAGCGGCCCTGATGATCGGCACGCAGCTCTACCTGGTCGTCACCGGCAATTACTCGTGGCTGAACTGGATCACGATCGTCGCGTTGATCGCCGGCATCTCTGATTCCACGGTGCGGACGCTTATCCCAGCGCTCGCGCCCACCAGCGCAGTTCCCGGCGCGGCGCCGACCTGGTTCACGGCAGCCACGATCTGCTTCGCGATCGTCGTCGCGATCCTCAGCTACTGGCCGGTGCGCAACCTGCTCAGCTCGCGTCAGGCCATGAACCGCTCGTTCAACGCCTGGCACCTGGTCAACACGTACGGCGCGTTCGGGAGCGTGACACGGACCCGCTACGAGGTAATCGTCGAAGGAACGAATGCGGAGACGCCCGGTCCTGACTCCGACTGGCGTGAGTACGGCTTCAAGGCCAAGCCGGGCGATCCGAGGCGGATCCCGCCGCAGGTGGCGCCGTACCACCTGCGTCTCGACTGGATGATGTGGTTCATCCCGATCTCACCCGCCTACGCCGGCGACTGGTTCATCCGCTTCCTCTACCGACTCTTGGAGGCCGACCGGCCGACACTCCGCCTGCTCCGACGCGATCCGTTTGCCGGACAGCGACCGACGCACGTGCGGGCTCGGCTTTTTCACTACCGCTACTCGACATTCCGCGAGCTGCGGGAAACGGGCGCCTGGTGGGTGCGACGGCCCGTCAGCGACCTCGTGCCCGCGATCAGGCTCCGATGAACGCTCAAGGGTCGGGCAGGGGCGCCGTGGTGGTCGGCAGCGGCCCGAACGGGCTCGCCGCAGCCATGACGCTGGCTGAGGCCGGGCAAGACGTGACGCTCCTCGAAATGGCCGACTCGGTGGGCGGCGGCGTGCGGTCGGCCGAGCTCACCCTGCCCGGCTTCGTGCACGACATCTGCAGCGCGATCCACCCGTTTGGCCGCACGTCCGTCTTCTTTGCCAAGCATCAGGTTCAGCTGGAGCAGGCCGGCCTGCGCTGGATCGAGGCCCCCGCGCCGATCGGTCATCCGCTCGATGAAGGGCCCGCCGTGCTGCTCGAGCGCGATGTGGGTGCGACGGCCAGCGGACTCGGCGCGGACGGGGGCGCCTACCGCGACCTGATGGCACCACTCGTCGACCATTGGAGTGCGCTGCTGCCGCACATGCTGGCGCCGTTCCACATTCCGTGGGGGCCGGTGACCGCGCTGCGCATGGCGCGTTTCGGGCTCCAGGCGCTCACCTCGGCGAAGGGCGCGGTGCAAAAGTTCCACGGAGAGCGGGCGCGTGCGCTGTTCGCGGGCGTCGCGGCCCACTCCATCCTGCCGCTTGACGAACGCTTCAGCGCCGCCGCCGGCATGGTCATGCTCGCCAGTGCCCACGCAGACGGCTGGCCGTTTCCGCAAGGCGGCGCCAGCCGGCTTTCGAGCGCCATGGCCAAGGTGCTGGAGGGGGCGGGCGGGCGCATCGAGACCGGCGTCAGAGTCGGGAAGATGGAGGACCTGCCGGCACACACCGCCGCCCTGTTCGATGTTGCACCGAGCGCGCTGGCAAAGATCGTCGGCGACCGGCTGGGGGGCCGCTACGGCAGAGCCCTGCTCGGCTTTCGCCATGGGCCGGGAGTCTTCAAGGTCGACCTGGCAATCGAGGGAGCGATCCCATGGCGCGATCCCGACCTGCTGCGCGCAGGAACCGTCCACCTGGGCGGCACGTTCGAGGAGATCGCACGGTCGGAGGCGGAGGTGGGGGAGGGCCGCGCACCGCACCGGCCGTTCGTGCTGCTCGTCCAGCAGAGCCTCTTTGACCGTTCGCGCGCGCCGCAGGGCAAGAACGTCGTGTGGGCCTATTGCCACGTGCCCAACGGCTCGAGCGCAGACATGACCGGGCCGATTCTTCGTCAGATAGAGCGGTTCGCGCCCGGTTTTCGAGACACGATCCTGGCCAGCCACGCGTCAACCCCCGCGGAGCTCGAGGCGTACAACCCCAACAACGTCGGCGGCGACATCGCGGGCGGCCGATTCGACCTGCGCCAGCTCTTCACCCGCCCGGCCCGCCCCTGGAACCCGTACTCGACGCCGGACCCTGGCATCTTCATCTGCTCCTCCTCCACGCCGCCCGGAGCAGGGGTCCACGGCATGTGTGGCTACCACGCCGCCAGGTCGGCCCTCAAGCGCCTGGAGTAGTGACCTGCCACGGAGCGGGTCGCGCCGGGCTCGCGCACGCCGCAACGACGAACGAGGGAAGGGCGAGCGCAACCAGGGGAGGACAGCGCAAGGGCACGACGGGAGTCTAGCGGCGGGTCCGTGCGGCGATGCGCTCCAGCGCGCCCTCCCAGCCAGCGTCGATCTGGGCTCCGGGCTCATCGATGTCGATGAGCAACGGGGCGTGGTCCGATGGGATCGGCACTCCCTTGCGGGCCTCGCGGTCGATCTCAGCCCAAACGACACGTTCTGCGAGCGCCGATGTCACCAGCAGGTGGTCGATACGCATGCCCATGTTCTTGTGAAAGTGGCCCTGGCGGTAGTCCCACCAGGTGAATCGGGCGGCTTCCTGCCGCTTCGATCGATACGCATCGACCAATCCGAGGCCGAGCAGATCGGCAAACGCCTGACGTTCCGGGCCGGACACGTGCGTGCCACCGTGCGCGGCGGCCTCGTCCCAGACGTCGTTTGGCGTTGGCGCGACATTGAAGTCGCCTCCCACCATGAGAGCATCACCGCGGCGGATCGCGTCTGTGAGCCACAGGCTCAGCCGGTCGTACCAGGCGAGCTTGCCCGTGTAAAAGGGCGAACCCACGACACGGCCGTTGGGCGCATATAGACAGACAAACCTCGTCCCTCCCGCGACCGCGGTCAGCATCCGAGCCTCGTCGAATGGGTTGAAGTCCTCGGCGCTGAAATCCGTTCCCACGCCGGCCCCGCTGTCGCGCACCGGGCCGTCGCCGAAGTTCGTGACGATCGATGAGGCGTCGATCGGCAGACGAGATGCGATCGCGACGCCGTTCCAGCGACCCTCTCCGTGGTGCACGAGGTCGTAGCCGCGCATCTTGAAGGGGAGGACCGGCGCCTCATCGTCGGAGAGCTTTGTCTCCTGCATGAGCAGCACATCAGGCTGCGCTCGCTCGAGCCACCAGAGGACGCGATCCATCCGCGCCTTGAGCGAGTTCACGTTCCAGGTCGCGATCCGCATTGGTGCGGATTGTCGGACATCTCGCGGGGCGGCAGCCTGGACCTAACGGACGACCAGCGAGCCCCTCATCTCCTCATGGATCGTGCACACGAATCCATATTGTCCTGGCTCTGGCGTAACGAACTCCAGGCCGGCCGATTCGCCCGGCTGAACGATCTCCTCGGTCCGAACGTCGAGCGGGTCAAGGAACACCAGGTTGTGGTCCAGGGTGGACACGTTGACGAATGAGATCGCAACGAGCGTCCCGGCCGGAGCAGTGATGCTCGCCGGCACGTACGCGATGCCCTCACCCTGCTGGCTCAGGATCTCCAGTACCAGCTGGGGTCGTTTCCCGTAGATCACCTCGCATCCGGCCAGCAGCATTGACATGCCGATCAGCAGCGCAGTCGAGACCATGCCGAGGCGATGAGCAGGCAAGTTGGATTGAGACCTCATGCGGTAATCCAGCACGATCTAGCGCAGGTCGGCACAGGCCGTGTACGTGCGCAGGTCGTCGTTCGAGCGATGGACGTTTACGGCCAGGTCACCCGCCAACAGATCGGCCAGGGACGCCGGAACGACCGTGGTCGAGGCCCCGTTGACCACGTTGCGCAGTGGATAGCGCGGTTGCGGGACCAGGTCGACGCATGTACCAGGGTGGATGTGAGCCGGCATATCGAGGTTCCCGGCAGGTTCCACGCGCACGTCGACCTGCGTCTGTCCCTGCCCAACGTCGGTCAACGTCACCGCTCCTGTCACGCCGGAATTATTGAGTGTCTCCAGTTGGATCGTGCGCGTTTCGCCCTGCGCGGCGCACGCCCCCAGTATCAAGAGAGCGACGATGGCGATTGTCGTCAGGACTGGTTTTCGCATTGCTTCTGCCTCTGATCAAGATGTGCTGATCACACCGGCCCGAACGGGTCGGCGAGCGCGTCTCGGCGCCGGGGAGGCTGCGCGACGTCGCGGCCTCGCGCAGCTCGAGACCCTGGCAAGCGCAGCGGGAACCATGTGCGCCTCGAGGGGCTCAGCGAATAGGAAACCCTGGCCGAACTGGGCACCGGCCGATCGTAGGGCGGCCAGTTGGCTGGGCTCCTCGATTCCCTCGGCGACCGTCTCCAATCCGAGTATCTGAGCGAGCGAGACGATTGACCTGACGAGCGCGCGCTCTGCGGTTCCACTGTCGACAGCCGCGACGAATGACCGATCGATCTTCAGGATGTCGACCGGCAGATTGCGGAGGTAACTCAATGACGAGTAGCCGGTCCCGAAGTCGTCGATCGCCAGCCGCACGCCGAGCGATTTAAGCGCGCCGAGGCGAGCCATGACGACTTCCATGTCGCTCAGCAGCACGCTCTCGGTGATCTCCAGGGTGAGCAACTCCGGATCCATCCCGGAGTCTCTGAGCGCCACGGCAACGTCATCGATCAAACCTGTGTCGTCTATCTGGCGCGCGGATAGGTTGACGCTCATCGTCAGCGGACGAGGCGCACCTTGCTGCCACGCCTGTCCCTGGCGGCACGCCTCGGCCAGCACCCACCGTCCTATCGAAACGATCATGCCGCTCTCCTCGGCGAGGGGTATGAATTCGGTCGGTCCGATGAAGCCTCGGCGCGGATGCTGCCAGCGGATGAGTGCCTCGAGTCCCTCGATCCGCGTCGATTCGAGGTCTACCAGCGGCTGGTAGAGCAACGTGAACTCACCGTTGTCGAGCGCCAGGTGCAGGTCGGCCTTGAGCTGGTGGCGATCGATTGTCACGAGGTGGACATCCGGCTGGAAGACCATCAGACGGTCCTTGCCCTGGTTCTTCGCCGCGTACATGGCCACGTCGGCATGGCGGAGCAGCTCTTCCCCGGTCTGATCCGGGTCGGTGTAAAGCGCAATGCCGACGCTCCCCCGGATCCGCACCGGCTGGCCCTGCACGGTGAACGGCGCTCGCAGCACCTCGAGGATTCGCTCGGCTATCTCCACTGAAGCGTGCCTGTCGTGGGCATCCTCGAGCAGGATCGCGAACTCGTCGCCGCCCATCCGCGCCGCGGTATCGGCGTCGCGCAGCGTCCTGTTGAGGCGCTCAGCCACAGAGACCAGGAGCTCGTCGCCCACGCCGTGCCCCAGCCCGTCGTTCACGGATTTGAAGTCGTCGAGGTCCAGGAACAGGACGGCCACCGCCGACTGATCGCGCCGCGCACGCGTGAGCGCGTGGTCGAGTCGGTCCATGAAGAGCGCTCGATTGGGCAAGCCGGAAAGCGCGTCGTGGAACGCCTGGTAACGCAGTTGTTCCTCGAGCGCGCGGCGGTCGGTGATGTCGCGATAGTTGACGACAATCGCGCTCACGGCCGGATCGCTGAGCAGGTTCTTGGCCGTCGCCTGCAGCCAGCGCCAGGATCCGTCGGCGTGGCGCGCGCGGAAGTCTGCCGTCGCTTCAGCACCTGTGCGCGCGCTGATATCGGCAATGAGCGAGCGGATCCAGGCGACGTCGGACTCGTGGATGCTTTCGAACGCCGACTTGCCAAGGCGATCCTTGGGGTCATGCCCCAGTACGCGCGCGACGGCGGGGCTCTCATAGCCGATCGTGCCCTCGGCATCAATGATCAGGATCACGTCGGACGAGTTGCGGACGAGCGACCGGAAGCGCTCCTCGCTCCGCCGGAGATCGACGCCGAGCAGGCGTTCGGTCTCCGCACGGGCGCGCAGCAGCCGATTTTGACGGCCGAGCAGTGCGGAAGTTCCAGCGAAGGCGACAGCCAGGATGACGAGCAGGACGGACGCGGCAGCGAGGGCGAGCAGGAAAACATCGCGACGAGTCGTGTCGACACGATCCTCAATGGGCCGGGCATCCTGTGCGACCTCGTAAACGCCGATCGGGTCTCCGTCCACCAACCCGCGGATCGGCACGAAGATCTGGAGCATCGGCAACGTGCCCATCGCGGCGTGCGTGCCCTCCGACTGGCCCTCGCTACC
This sequence comes from uncultured Anaerolineaceae bacterium, assembly GCA_964477545.1. Lineage (GTDB taxonomy): Bacteria > Chloroflexota > Limnocylindria > Limnocylindrales > CSP1-4 > JALYGJ01. Next base: position 20,477 of record CAYZEJ010000013.1, read on the forward strand.
GGCATACGCACTGATGCTCGTACCGAGGAACGCTCGCGCGACCAGGTCGTCGATCGAAAACCGGCGGCCGCGCAGCTCCGGCGCGGTCGAGTAGACGATCTTTGCGTCGCGCGACCAGATGCTGATGGCGCGGATATCGCCCGCAACGATCAGTCGCTCGAGCTCGTCTGAGATGCCGGGCTCGGGCACTGCGCCCAACGCGAGGCTGCTCTCATCAATCTGCGGGTCAACGTACCCGCGCACGATGGCCTCGACGTTGTGAACGGCGGCATCGGCAGCGCTGCTGCGCAGGTGTCCGGCCACGACCTCGGAAAGAACGACGGCCATGCCCACGACCACCGCGACCGCCAGCAGGCCAACGGACAGCCGGAGGCTGGGCCGCCAACGGCGAACCGAATGGAGGCCGACGAGACTGCTGCGGACGTGGGCGGACGTGTTCATAGGAATGGGCTCTGCGCCCCGGAGGCTATGACTGGGGAGGTCAGACGGCCTATGGTCCGTTTGTACTGCGCGATGGGGCGCGAGTAGAGGCGCCTATGTCCTCATACGCGCGACATCGCCAAGAGACTGACGCTCGGCGCGCGACATGGACGCGATCCGCGCCGCATCGCGTATGAAGCCCGTCACCAGACGCCTGGGGATGCGCTCGCTGGGGCCGAATGTCAGGTAGCGCACGCGCTTCAGGCGAAGATGAGCCCCACCGAGGGCCCAGTGCGGGTCGGACATCAGGGTGCCGATCTCGAAGCCGATATGCACGTGCTCCGGCTGAGGCCACACCCACGCGAAGTACGTGCCGTGCCTGGTGATCGGCAGGTCGTACCCGATCAGGCGCCAGCCTGGTCGCAGCCGCTCGACCGCATCGGGGATCGTCCGCGCCGCCAGTGCTCGCAGAACGTGCGCCTTTCGAGCAATCGCGGGCGGATAGAACGCCAGGAATTCATCGATCTCGTGCTGAGATGACCGAGTCTGAGCTTCAGTGCGAGCTCCCATCGGCTCTATTGTCGGCCGCTCGTTCGGGATACATTTTCAGGCATGAGCAAAGGGCGGCTGGAGGCGTTCAGCGACGGCGTCCTGGCCATCGTGATCACGATCATGGTCCTCGAGCTCCAGCCGCCACATGGGTCTGCGCTGGAGGACCTGTACCCACTCTGGCCGAAGTTCCTCTCGTACGTCATGAGCTTCGCTTACATCGGCATCTACTGGAACAACCACCACCACCTGCTCCACGCGACCCACGCCGTGACAGGCCGGGTCCTCTGGGCAAACATGCACCTGCTCTTCTGGCTGTCGATCGTCCCGTTCGGTACCGCCTGGATGGGCGAAAACCAGTTCGCGCCAATCCCGGTCGCAGCCTACGGCGCGATGCTGATCATGCCCGCGATCGCGTTCTCATTCCTGGTGCGGGCGATCATCGCCGTGCCCGACCAGCCACGGACGTTGGCCGAGGCCATCGGCCGCGACATCAAGGGTTACGCGTCGATCCTGACCTACGCCGTCGCCGTCCCCATAGCGCTCTACCTGCCACTCGCCTCAGTCGCGATCTACATAGCCGTAGCCGCGATGTGGATCGTGCCTGACCCACGTTTCGAACGGGTGGCCAAAGAGCAGGGCCACACCGACAAACCATGACCAGCACCATCCGGGTACCGGGCGCGACCTTCACCGAGCGTGAGCACACTGTCCCGCTCAACCATCAAGCCCCCGATGGACGGACGCTGACTGTCTTCACGCGCGAGGTGGCAGCGACCGGCGGTGAAGACCGTCCGTACCTGCTTTTCCTTCAGGGCGGCCCGGGGCATGAGGCGACGCGGCCAACCAGCCCACCAAGCGGATGGATGAAGCGAGCGCTCCAGGACTACCGGGTCCTGCTTATCGATCAGCGCGGCGTCGGTCGGTCCACGCCAGTCGGGGTCACCCTCCCAGGCGACAACGCCCAGGTCCAGGCTGAGTATCTGACGCACTTTCGGGCCGACTCCATCGTCCGCGACGCCGAGCTTGTGCGTCAGGAGCTGGGTGTGGACCGCTGGAGCATCCTGGGCCAGAGCTTCGGCGGCTTCTGCTCTCTAACCTACCTATCGATCGCGCCGCAGGGGCTGCGCGAGGCGTTGATCACCGGCGGCCTTGCACCGATCGGCCGCCCCGTCGACGACGTCTATCGCGCCACGTGGAAGCGAACGATCGACAAGAACCGCGAGTACTTCGATCGATATCCCGATGACCGTGACCGGGCGCGCGGCATCTTCAGCAGGCTCGACACCGAAGACGTCCGGCTGCCATCGGGCGACCGACTGACCTCCCGGCGCTTCCGCCAGCTCGGAGGCTGGCTGGGCGATTCCGCGGGTTTCGAGAACCTGCATCACGTGCTCGAGCTGCCGTTCGGATCGAGCGCGTTCCTCCACGATGCCGAGACCGGTGCAATGCGTTTCGCGCGCAACCCCATCTACGCGACGCTGCACGAGTCCTCGTACGCCGACGGTGTGGCGACGCGTTGGTCCGCTGCCCGCCTCATGCCTGCCGAGATAGAAGCGCAGGGCTTTTTCACGGCGGAGCACGTGTTTCCGTGGATGTTCGAGGACTACGGCTGGCTGCGGCCGCACCGCGACGCTGCTGAGATCCTGGCGGAGCACGAATGGCCGCGCCTGTATGACGCAGAAGTGCTCCGCGCGAACGAGGTTCCAGTCGCCGCCACGATCTACGTCAATGACCTTTACGTGGAGCGCGCCTTCGCCGAGGAAACTGCCGCCACCATCCGCGGTCTGAAGCCGTGGATCACCAACGAGTTCGAGCACAACGGCCTGCGTGCCGACGGCGACAAGGTCTTGGGCCGCCTGATCGACCTGGTGCGCGGCCGAGCCTAGCTCCCGGCCCGAAACTCCGCCAGCCTGATTTCGACGATTCGCCCGATGAGATCGGCCGGCAGGGGCTCGTCAGCCGGGAAGCGCAGCGTGCCCTTGCCGCTCAGAAAGGGCGTCAGGTCGTCGCCCAGGAGATCGATCATGCGGTCGGTCGACGGGAACAGGCTGAAGTGGCTCTTGTAGGCGTCGTATGACATGAAGAACTTACCGTTGAGCCTGAGCGCGGGCATCTTGTAGGAGATTGCCTCGATCGCGGTGGGTGCGGCTCCTGTGACGATCTGGCGCAGTTGCTGCATCACCCCGCGTTGCTTCTCCGGCAGAGCGGCCATGTAGGCGTCGACTTCGGCTGATCCGGGCACGGCTGAACCCTATACATTCGGCTCGTGCCTGATCAATTCGGGTCCAGGCCGCTGTTCGTTTCGACCTTTGGCTCAGGTTGGCCGATGCTGTGTCTTCACGGCATCGAGGCACACGGTCTCCGCTTTCTCGGCCTCGCCCAGCGCCTCGAGCGTGTGCAGGTGGTCGCGCCCGACCTGCGCGGGCACGGGCGCTCGCCGATGGAAGGCCCATGGACCATCGATCAGCACGTGCGCGACCTGCTCCCACTCCTGGAGTCACTCGGTCCGCGAACCGTGGTGCTCGGCCACTCGTACGGCGGCCTGATCGCATGGGAGCTGGCCCGGCACGCGGCCGACCGAATATCCGGTTTGGTCCTGGTCGACCCGGCAATCACAGTCGGCGCCGAGCTCGTGCGCATCAGCACGGAGGAGTTCTCGGTCATCGATCGCCACTGGGCCGATGAGAGCGTTGCTTTTCGTGACCTGTCGGTCGGCCGTCCCGCTAGCGCCCTGTGGTCGGTGGCCCTCGACGTTGCGATGTCATTGAAGCGCGATGCCGATGGGTCCCTCCGTCCGATGCTTGCACCGGAGGCCCCGAGGGCAGGCTGGGCGCAGATGCAGGAAGAGCTAAGGCCGAGTGACTGGCACGGGCCGACTCTGCTGCTGGAAGCCGGCCGGGAGAATGGGCTATACGTGTCACCACAGGTGGTAACGGCCATGCGCGCGGGCCTCGCGGACGCCTTGGACCACGTTGTGATCGACGCGGGGCACGCCATCCCGAGCGATCATCCCGAGCTGCTCGCCCAGCACGTGGGTGCCTTCGTAGCGGCCTTGTCGCCTACCAGACGTCGCCTGGACGCCACTCGCAGCTGATCGAGGCGGTCAGGTCCAGGGCAGGGGAGGAGGGCGTCGACAGAACCAGGATGTAGCCGTCCTCGTCGGCCGTCCTCTGGGGTCCGGATCCGGTGCAGCCAGGGTTCGAATCGGTCTGAGTCACGAAGCGTTCGCAACTCACGCCAGGCCACGATGAGCGCGGCTTGCGTCGCGTCCTGGGCCCGGTCGGCATCGCGCAGGATCCGAAACGCGATTGCCATGCATCTATCGCCGACCGTGCGGGCGAGCGCGTCGAAGGCCTCTCGGTCGCCTCGCTTCGCCTGGTCAACGAGCGCTTGATGCACCCGACTCTCCTTCCCTCGAATCGGTCCAAGTGGACACGATCACACTGGAGAGCGATCTGTGTGCTCTAGAGGTTCAATCTTCGTCGAAGCGGAGGATCAGCCCTCGGTTGATGCCTCCGGTTCGCCCTCGGCGGGCACCGCTGCCTGTTCGGTCAGGTGACTGACCTCGACGATGACTGGCCGGCCGTCACGATCCTTCCAGCGTGTCTCGAGGCGCGTCTCATCGCTCTCGCCCACGAGATGGAGGACTGCCCGAAAGCCCGAGGCGGTTCGTTCGAGCGACTGGACCGTCGCCGTCGCCAGCGGCATCGGCAGCATGGCGACCAACTGGCCGAGATTGGCGCGCAGTTGCTCGCTCAGATCCTCCGACGCCCGGTCGATGTCGCCGGCGACCAGCGCCTCACAGAATGCGTCCGCGTGCTCCCGGACCGTCTGTTCGTCCACCAGCCCATTCTACGAAGGCGGGCGACAATGAGGTGGAGCAAAGACGGCATAAGAGAGGAAGGACGACATGCCCAGCCGCACCAAGCCACACGGTCCTAAGGCACAGAACAACGGGAGCAAGCGCCGAGGTGCCTCACCCGAACCGCAACTGGCCCGGACGGGCACCGAGATCCAGCGCTTCGGCAGCCTTCGCCTCCTGCCTATCGCCCTGGGGTCTGTAGCCCGCCAGGACAGTTGCCAGGTACTCAACGAGATCCTGGCCGACACGATGATCCTGTACGCGATGTACAAGAAACATCACTGGCTGGTCGCCGGCCCCACCTTCTACCAGCTCCATCTCCTGTTCGACAAGCATGCGGACGAGCAGCTCGAGCTGGTCGACCTGCTGGCCGAGCGAGTCCAGAGCCTGGGCGGCATCGCCGTTGGCGATCCGCGTCACGCAGCCGAGCTCACCACGATCGACCGGCCGCCCAACGGCGCCGAGAACGTCCCCGAGATGATCCATCGGTTGCTCGACGCCCACGAGACCATCATCGAGAAGGTCCGACGCGGGATCGACAAGACCGAGAAGAGCGGCGACTGGGGATCCAACGATCTGCTGATGAGTGACGTCCTGCGCCGTCACGAGCTCCAGGTCTGGTTCGTGGCCGAACACGTGGTGGACGTTCCGCTCATCGAGCCGTGACACGGTGAAGGCTGCGATGCGGGATCGATACGGCCCGCCCGAGGTGATGGAGATCAGGGAAGTCGAGCGTCCCGTCCCCTCCGACGACCAGGTGCTCGTCAAGGTGTACGCCGCATCTGTCAATCGGGCTGATCTCGACGGGCTGTATCCGCGGTGGCGATTCGTCCGACTGTTCGCCGGGCTGCGTAAGCCGAAGGAAGGTCGCCTGGGCCTCGACGTTGCCGGGGTCGTGCAGGCGGTGGGGCCGAGCGTGACGCGTTTCAAGCCCGGTGACGAGGTGTTCGGGGATCTGTTCGCGTTCGGGACCGGCGCGTTCGCCGAGTACGCATGTGCTCCGGAGAAAGCCTTCGCGTCAATACCGGTCGGGATGTCGTTCGAGGATGCGGCGACCCTACCGCACTCGGCGGTCCTCGCACTCCAGGGACTCCGCTTGCGCAACGGCCGGACGCCCGCGGAGGGGGACAAAGTCATGGTCGTCGGCGCATCGGGCAACGTTGGGCCTTTCGCCGTCCAAATCGCCAAGTCCTTCGGCGCGGAGGTTACCGGCGTTTCGAGCACGGAAAAGCTGGACTTCGTGAGCTCCCTGGGCGCGGACCACGTCCTCGATTACATGAAGGTGGATCCTGCGACCACCGGCGAGCGCTTCGACTGGATAGTCGATGTCGACGCCCACGACTCCGTCTTGCACTGGCGCCAGGCGCTGCGACCCAAGGGCGTTTATGTCGCCATGGGCGGGTCGGGCGGCTGGATACTCCAGGCGATCATCCAGGGTCCGATTATTTCGCTGGCAACTCGCAAGAGGATGGGCCTGATGCTGTGGTGGAAGCCTTTCCATCCCCCGGACGTCGAGAGGCTCGAGGAGCTGATCGCGGCCGGCGTGGTGAAGCCGGTGATCGATAGACGCTATCCCTTGAGAGAGATCGTTGCCGCCCTGCGCTACGTCGACGAGGGCCGCGCGCGAGGCAAGGTCATCATCACGATGGAGACCTAGCCCTCGAAGTTGGTCTCCTTCACCACGCCGCCCGCGCGGCCGTAGGTGCGCCAGGTGCCGATTTGGCGCCCGCGGTCGAACGATCCGGAGCGCATGAGCGACCCATCCAGGCGGTAGAACTCCCAATGACCGTGCATCTCACCGTCGAGGTAGGCGCCACGGTGCTTGATCCGGCCGTTGGCGAAAAAGGTCGTATCAGGCCCGACCTGGTCCAACGTCGTCGCTGACCTTTGCCCTCAGCCCGCCGGCCGTGGCTCCATCGGGCTCATCAGCTGGAAGTAGTTGCCGTCAGGATCGGCCAGAGTGGCGATATGGCCGTTCATCTCCTCGAAACCGTAGGGCTCGCGCACGACGTTGGCACCGGCGGCCACGAAACGGTCGAAGTCTGTCTGCACGTCAGCACTCTCGATGTTCCAGAGGATGCGGCCCGGCTCGGCGTTCGGCCCGTGAACCTCGCTGTGCGGCCCAACCGTCACGAACCCGCTGCCCAACTGCCAACCCGTGTAGCCGCCATCTGACATCTGTGGTTCGCCCAAGAGCCTGGTGTAGTACTCGACGAGGCGCTGCGGGTTCTCAGACCCGATCAGGATGCTGTTGAAGTTCATTCGATCTCCTTTGTCGAACCACGATCTGATGGGACAACCGTAGCGGTCCGCCCCGATAACCAAATTACATATGCCCGGGGGTCTTGACGTCTTCTAAATACAACCGTATGGTTGTATCAATGCAACCAACCCTCGACTTCGACCGCGTCTTTGCCGCACTGGCGGATGCCACTCGGCGCGACATCGTGCGCCGTGCGATCGCGGGCGAGGAGGGGGTCGCCGAGCTCGCCGGGCACTACCCGATGAGCTTTGCGGCGGTGCAGAAGCATGTCGCGGTGCTCGAGCGGGCGGGCCTGGTTGGCAAGGAGCGCATCGGACGTCGCAAGGTCGTCCGCACCCAGCCAGCCGGCCTGCGCATAGCGCAACGCCTGCTCAACGAGTACGAGGCGCTGTGGCGCGGGCGAATCGACCGCATGACAGATCTCATCAATCAGACGAAGGAGACCACCCAGTGACCGTTACGAACGTCCACAAGGACCCGGCTGCGCTGACCATGGCGATCACGGCCGAGTTCGATGCATCCCCTGAACGGATTTGGCAGCTCTGGGCCGACCCGCGCCAACTGGAGCGCTGGTGGGGGCCGCCCGAGTACCCGGCCACGATGGACTCGCACGATCTGCGCCCCGGCGGTCGCGTCCTGTATCACATGACTGGGCCCAGCGGCGACCAGCCGCGCGGATTGTGGGACATCGTCGAGGTCGATCCGCCCCGTTCACTCGTCTTCCAGGATCTATTTGCCGACGACGAGGGGAACCCGAATCCCGACCTACCGTCGACGACCATCCGAGCGACGTTCGAGGACGTCGGCGGCGGCCGGACCCGGATGTCGATCCACACCGACTTCCCGAGCGCTGAAGCGATGCAGCAGCTCATCGATATGGGCATGGAAGAGGGCATGAAGTCGGCAGTTGGCCAGATCGACGCCATCCTTGCCGAAACACAGTCCTGAAGGAAGCAGCATCATGACCGAAGCGACGACTCAGACCCAAGCCACGACGCACATCCTGGAAGTGCCGGGCGCCGTGCTGACCTACGACGTCCGCAAGAACGACTCGAGCGCGGAACCTGTGCTGCTGATGATCGGTTCGCCCATGGGCGCATCCGGGTTCGGCACTCTCGCCGGGCATTTCTCCGACCGAACCGTTGTCACCTACGACCCCCGCGGCGTCGAACGCAGCAAAAAGGCCCAGCCCGGGACGGAATCCACGCCAGACCAGCACGCGGATGACGCCCACCGCCTGATCGCCACTCTCGGGACAGGTCCCGTGGATCTCTTTGCCAGCAGTGGCGGCGCCGTCAACGCGCTAGCCCTGGTTGCCCATCATCCGGAGGACGTCAGGATTCTCGTGGCCCACGAGCCGCCGCTGGCGCAGGTGTTACCCGACCGCAAGGAAGCACTGGCCGCGGTGATGGACATGTACGAGACGTATCAGCGCAGCGGGATCGGCCCAGCGATGGCGAAATTCATCGGCATCGTGAGCTTCAAGGGGCCCATCACGGCCGAATATCTCGCCCAGCCGGCTCCCGATCCCGCCATGTTCGGGCTGCCGACGGAGGACGACGGCTCCCGAGACGACGTGCTGCTCGCGCAGAATCTCGTCCCGTCGACCCACTACGAGCCCGACTTCGATGCCCTCAAGTCAGCGTCGACCCGCATCGTCATCGCCGCGGGGGTCGAATCGGAGGGCACACTCGCGAGCCGCGCCGCATTCGGCGTCGCCGAACGGCTGGGGACGACGCCGACCATGTTCCCCAGCGACCACGGCGGCTTCTTCGGCGGCGAGTACGGCCAAATGGGCAAGCCCGACGAGTTCGCCCGTGCTCTGCGCCAGGAGCTGACCGTTTAGTCCACCCGATCACGTTGCACAGGCGGTTGGCGTCCCCCATGATTCGGCCCCATGCCGTATTACATGGATCGCCACGAGCTCGCAGGGGTGACGGCCGCCGACATCGCGGCGGCGCATATGCAGGATCTCCAGGTCCAAGGCAAGTACGGCGTTCAGTACGTCAACTACTGGTTCGACTACCAGGCCCAGCACGCCTTCTGCCTGGCGAAGAGGCCCACGCAAGAGGCCGTTGAAGCGGTCCACCACGCCTCGCATGGGCTGGTGGCTACCGAAATCATCGAGGTCGACGAGTCGGCCGTGCGCCGCTTCATGGGCGGCATCACCGAGCACCCAGTCGGCGAGCCGTATGTCGAGACCGCGTTCCGAGCCATCCTCTTTACCGACCTGGAGGGGTCCACGAGCCTCACCCAGCAGGTCGGCGACGCTGGCGCGATGGCCGTGCTCCGTCGCCACGATGCAATCGTGCGTGAGTCACTCAAGCGCACCGGCGGGACCGAGGTGAAGCACACCGGCGACGGGATAATGGCTTCGTTTCCATCCGTGGCTGGCGCGATAGAGGCAGCCATTTCGATCCAGCGTGGCTTCGCGGAGGCGGAGACTGCGGGAGAGATGCCAATCGGGGTTCGGATCGGCATAGCGGCCGGCGAGCCCGTGACGGATCGCGACGACCTGTTCGGCACGGCCGTTCAGCTTGCGGCACGCCTGTCGTCGCGCGCCAGCGGGCGCTCAATCCTGGTGGCGGGCGCAGTGCGCGATCTGGCATTGGGCAAGGGATTCCAGTTCGGGGCCACTCGCAACATCCGGCTGAAGGGCTTCGATGATTCCGTCAGGGCGTGTGAGGTCGCCTGGCGCCTCGCGTGACGGGGTCACGGCTCGATCTCACGCGAGCGCGATCCTGGCGTTCCGACAACACGTCGGCGCGCTCAACGAAAGACTCCCGCCCGGACCCAGCTCACTCCGACGTGCGGCGTGGGCGGGCCTCCAGGACAGCATGCCCCGCGCCGCGCTCCTGTCGATCCATGCGCGAGTGGAGGCGACCGAGCCCACTGCCTGCGAGCACGAATCGCTTGTCCAGTTGTGGGGGCCGCGCTTCAACACGTACGTCGTTGCCGCGCAGGACCTCAGCGCGTGCCGTTTGGTGCGTAGACGGCGATTACCGCCCCATCGCGGTCGTAGGCCACCAGCAGCGGTCGCTGGTCGGGCGCCAGCCAAGCGGGGTCGACCTCGCCGGGGGCATCGGCGCTGCAGCCCGTCGGACCGCGGCAGACCGTGCTTGGGTCGCCCTCGATCGTGAAATCCCAGACAGTTATGCCGTCGACCTGCAGAACCACCCGGATGGGCAGCAGCATCGTGATGTCGGGATCGCCGAGCTGCGGGCGCGCATAGAGCGCGCCAACCGCGCCTACTACGAACCAGGACGCACCCGAGATCAGCGACGCCGAGTGGGACGCCCTGTTCCACGAGCTCCTCCGGCTGGAGGAAGAGCTGCGGACACCGGCCCCAAGCGCGCCGCGCGAAGGTCAGTCGTTCACCGCGTCACGCGACCTGAGCGCACGCCGGGAGGCGTATTACGCCGGGCTGCCGAACGATCCGGCGCGCGAGGAGCCACAGACGGCGCTGCCGACGCGCGCCGTCGTGCCGCCGCGGCCCATCGTGCCCGGCGAACGGCGTTTCCAGGACGGCGATCGAGTCCGTCACTCGGTGCCACGGGCACCAGAGCCTCCGCTGCTAGGGAACCGGCAGTTCGTTCAGCATCAGAGCACCGAACTCATCGGTGCGGCGCTCGTCGTCCGGCTCCGGGCGGTGGTAGCTGACGATGTAGATCCACTCGGCGTCGGTTGGCAATTCGGCGGCAGGAACGTGGAAGGTGAACGTGCCTGCCGCAAGGTCGTGGACGATCACCGCGTCGCTTGGCAGCGTCGCGCCGGCTCCATCGTAGCTGCCCATCGTCAGCTCGCCCTCGTGTAGTTGCCAGAACCAGCCACGCTGCGACACGTAGCGGGCCACGGCCGCCACAACGCCCCCGTGCCGCGCTTCCTCCATCCTGCCGACGACCAGGCTGACGTAACGGCTGTTCGTGCCGGACGGCATGGGCTCAACGAACTTGACCAACGCGTCAACCGAACCATCCGCCGCCTGACTGATGTTCACCCCAGCAATGTCGACGACGCCGTCATCGGCAATCACCGCGCCCGAGTCGGTGGTCGCATTACCGACCGGCACGGCGAGCAGCGCCGGCGGCGTGACTGACGGTGAAGGCACGGGCGAAGGAGAGGGGGAAGGCGTTGGCGAGGGGGTTGGCGAAGCGGTTTGCTTTGGCGAGGGGGTTGGCGAAGCGGTTTGCGGCGGGGCGACGACGGCCGCGGTCGCGATGGCCGTCGGTGTCGGACTCGCCGGCGCTCCACCGAGGCCACCGATTGCGATGGCGCCACCGCCCACCAATAGGATTAGCACTAACCCGAGGCCGCCGATCACGAGCCAGCGCGGCCCCGTCTGGTCGGCGACGATGAAAGGCGTGGCGGTGGACTTGGCCGGCCGCCCGAGCATTTGAGTCTTCGCGACGTCGGCGGCGATCAGCTCCGCTGCGAGCTTTTCGACGGGCTGTCCCTGCGCGCCGCTCATGCCGCTGCCCACACGGCCGTGAGAGCGCGGGCCATAGCCGGGACGGGCGTGCCGTCGGCG
>CAYZEJ010000014.1:0-31603 GCA_964477545.1 uncultured Anaerolineaceae bacterium
GCGCGCGCGCTCGCGGTCGAGCCCGAATTCATCGTCTGCGATGAGCCAATCAGCGCCCTCGACGTGTCCATCCAGGCGCAGGTGCTCAACCTGCTGATGGAGCTGCGTCAGCGGCTCAAGCTCACGTACCTGTTCATCGCGCACGATCTGTCGGTCGTCAAGCACGTCAGCGACCGCGTTGCAGTGATGTACCTGGGCAAGATCGTCGAGCTGGCGCCGCCGGACGCTCTGTACACCGGCCCGGCGCACCCATACACCCGCGCGCTCCTTTCTGCCGTGCCCGTACCGGACCCAGTCTTGGAGCGGCGGCGCAAGCGCGTCATTCTGAAGGGCGACGTCCCGTCGCCCGTCAACCCGCCGTCAGGCTGCCGCTTTCATACGCGCTGCTGGCTCTACGAGCGTCTCGGCAAGCCGGAGAACTGCCGCACCGAGGACCCGCCGCTGCGCGTTCTCCAGGGCGAACATCGCGCCGCGTGTCACTATGCCGAAGAGGCGCTGAAGACCGACGTTGGCGTAGCGCATGTCGGAGGCGGGGCCGTTCGACGCGGAACACCGCCCGAGGCACTGAAGATAGCAAGGAAGCCCGAGGCCGCACACCTGGCCGCGCCGCTCAGCGAAGGCGAGGCAGATCTGGCGCCCGGCGCGCCCGTCGAGGGCGAGGAACCACCCGCGCCGAGCGTCCCGGATTCTCTCGGACCGGATGTGGCCCCCAAGTCGACCGATGACGACGGAGCCGGCCGGAACTAGTCGCGCAGCGGCCGGAGCAGACTGCGGAGGGTCAGCTGGCTCTCTCCCTGGCCGCCGCGTCGAGGACCTCTCGGCTGCGCTCCGCATAGTGGCAGGCTGCCTCGTGCTCCGGATCACCACCGACCGCGTGCAGGGCGGGGTCGTCTGACCGGCAATTCTCGGGTTCACCGAGTTGCTCGTACAACCAGCATCGCGAGTGGAAACGACACCCGGCCGGGATGTCGATCGGACTCGGAACGTCGCCGCGGAGGATGATCCGCTTTCGCCGCGCATCGGGGTCGGGCAGCGGAATCGCTGACATGAGCGCCTGGGTGTACGGGTGGCGCGGGTCTGCATAGGTTCGATCGCGATCCGTCTCCTCGACCACGCGACCCAGGTACATCACTGCTACGCGATCGCTGATGTGCTCCACGACGGCCATGTTGTGGGCGATGAACAGCAATGTCAGGCCAAGCTCGCGCTGGAGGTCCTTGAGCAGGTTGAGGACGTGCGCCTGGATCGAGACGTCCAGGGCGCTGACGGGCTCATCGCAGACCACCAGATCCGGCTCCACGACCAGCGCTCGGGCTATGCCGATGCGCTGGCGTTGTCCGCCGCTGAACTCGTGCGGGTAGCGGCGCGACATCCTGGCCTGGAGCCCGACCAGGTCCATCATCCTCGCGACGCGCTTCTGGCGGTCCGCCTTCGTGCGGCCGAGACCGTGGATGCCCAGACCCTCTCCGATGCTGGCGCCGATCGGCGTTCGCGGATCCAGCGACGCGAACGGGTCCTGGAAGATGATCTGCATCCGTCGCCGGAATGGCTTCAACCCGGCGCCGCCGAGACGAGTGATGTCGGTCCCGTCAAACACGATCGATCCCGCGCTGGGCTCGATCAGCCGCAGCAGCAGCCGGCCGACGGTGGTCTTCCCGCAGCCCGATTCGCCGACGAGGCCGAGCGTCTCGCCGCGGCGTATGGTCAGGTCCACCCCGTCGACGGCGCGCACCTCGGCGACGGTCCTCTGGAGGATTCCGCCCTTGACGGGGAATGTCTTGACCAGGCCGCGCACCTCGACGAGGGGTCGCTGGCTGTCCGTCTGGACATCGGAGATCGGCCGGACTTCGTTGGTGACGTGCGCGAGGCTCACTGCGGCGTCACCTCGACGAGAGGCTCAGGCGCGGGCATCGAACTCGCCTCGGGCCAGGTATCAGGTGTGGGCCGTGGCGACCCATCCTCATAGTGGTAGAGCCAGCACCGCGCCTCGTGATCAGCGCGCACGGTATGCAGCTCTGGATGCTTCTTCTCGGCGAGGACGTTGCCGTGCTCGACTCGCTCGGCGCATCTGGGCGCGAAGCGGCAGCCCTCGGGCAGGTCGATCAGGTTTGGGACGGCTCCGGGAATGACGGCCAGGTCGTCCTTCGGCGCTCCCAAGGTGGGAACCGAGCCGATCAGGCCCTTCGTGTACGGGTGCAGCGGATTCCTGAACAGCGTCCGGACGTCGGTCTGCTCCACGATCTCGCCGGCATACATGACCGCGACGCGATCGCACATCTCGGCGACGACTCCGAGGTCGTGGGTGATGAGGATGATGGCCGTTCCGGTTTCGTCCTGGAGCCGCCGCATCAGGTCGAGGATCTGGGCCTGGATGGTCACGTCGAGCGCGGTGGTGGGCTCGTCAGCGATCAGGAGCTCGGGCTCGCAGGCCAGGGCCATGGCGATCATCACGCGCTGGGCCATGCCGCCGGACATCTCGTGCGGGTAGGACTTAAGGCGCCGTTCCGGGTCGGGGATCCCGACCATCTTGAGCAACTCGAGGGCGCGCGCACGGGCAGCCTTGCGCTTCATGTTGCGGTGGACCTCGAGCACCTCGGAGAGCTGGAACCCGACGTCGAGGACGGGATTGAGAGACGACTGCGGCTGCTGGAAGATCATCGCTATGCGATCGCCGCGCAGCGATCGGAGCTCGGTGTTCGACAGCTTGCGAAGATCGCGCCCGTGAAACATGACCTCGCCGCGCTCGACGCGGCCGGGCGGAGATACCAGGCCCAGGATCGACAGGGAGGTGACGCTCTTGCCGCAGCCTGACTCGCCTACGAGGCCGACGATCTCACCCTTGTGAACCGTGAAATCGACCCCGGTCACGGCGCGCACGGTTCCGTTGCGGGTGTAGAACGACGTCGCCAGATCACGGACCTCGAGGAGCGTTTCGCCTATCCGCCCGCGGTGGGCGACTGCGGTCGGAACGAGCTCCTCGACCGTGGTCTGATCGAGGCTGACGAGCGGCGTTATCTCGGCCGTGGTGCCGTCGCCTCCGGAAGGGACGTCGGCGCGGCTAACAGGCTCCTCGGTCATTGCACCTGCCGGACCTTCAGCGGCTCAGCCGCGGGTCGAGCGCGTCGCGCAGGCCGTCTCCGATGAGGTTGAACGCGAGCACAGTCAGTGTCAGCGCGATGCCCGGGAAGAACAGCAGGTGGGGTGCGGAAAAGACACGGTTGCGCTCGAGGCCGATCATCGACCCCCATTCGGGCGTTGGGATCTGCGCGCCGAGCCCGATGAACGACAGTGCCGCTATGTCCAGCACCGCGCCGCCAATCCCGAGCGTGCCGGCGACCACGATCGGCGTGAGCGCGTTGGGGATGACCCGCTTGAAAAGGATCCCGTACGCCGAGTCGCCCAGTGCACGCGACGCCGTCACGTAATCCTGTTCCTTCACGGACAGCACCGACGCGCGCATGATCCGGGCGTAGACGGGAATCGCGACCAGGCCGATGGCGAGCATCGCGTTGGTCAAACCGGCGCCGAGCACGGTGACGATGAGGATGGCCAGGATCAGCGCCGGAAAGACGAGGAGGATGTCCATCAGGCGCATCAATATGTTGTCGATGTAGCCGCCGAAGAACCCGGCCACCGCGCCGATCAAGGCGCCGATGACGATCGCGAACCCGACGGTCACGAAGCCGACGGTCAATGAGATGCGCGTGCCCCACACGACGCGGCTGAAGACGTCGCGGACGTTGCTGTCGATTCCCATAAGGTGCTCGGACCGGTCAGCCGGGCACCCCAGCAAATGGATGCATGGCGGCGCCACGGCGCGCACATCGGTTTCGATCCCGATCAGGGGCTGCTCCGGGTCGTAGCCGGAGATAATGGGCGCGAAAACCGCGACAAAAGCGAAGAAGGCCAGCAGCACAAAGCCTACGAGGGCTGACCGCTGGCGAAGGAGGCGTGACAGGGTGGTCCGCCACAGGGCAGACTCGCGACCCAGAGCGAGCGTCTCCGCGCCGGTCAAAGGTTCGGCGGTGGCAGTCATCTAGGCCAGCTTCACGCGCGGGTCGACGTACGCGTAGAGCACATCGACGATGAGGTTAACGAGCAGGAATCCCAGCGCGATGATCAGCGTGAACCCCTGGATGACGGCATAGTCGCGCGCCTCGATCGCGTCGAACACGGTCTTTCCGACGCCGGCGAGGTTGAAGACCGTCTCGGTCAGGATCGCCCCGCCCAGCAGCAGGCCGACCTGGAGGCCGATGATCGTGACGACGGGGAGGATCGCGTTGCGCAGCCCATGACGTATGAGCACCAACCGCTCGCGAAGGCCCTTGGCGCGCGCCGTGCGGATGTAGTCGAGCCCCATCACGTCGAGCAGGCTCGAGCGCGTGATGCGCGCGATGATCGCCAGCGGGATTGTGCCCAGCGCCACCGCCGGCAGGATCAGGTGACGGAATGAATCGATCAGTCCCTCCCACTGGAATGTGATCAGGGACGTGGGGATGTACATGCCGGAGATGAAGTCGAGCACCGATCGAAGTGGACCGGTGAGGGTCTCGAGATTCCACACCTCGACGAGTGACATCACCTCGACACCGGAGCTCAGTCGGCCCGATGGGGGGAGGGCGAACGGGGTCCCGCGCAGGAGAACGGCGAAGATGAATGCGAGCACGTAGCCCAGCACGAAGACGGGCGTCGAGAAACCGATGTTGGCGAAGACCATCGAGCCGACGTCGGCGGCGGAGTTGCGCCTGTACGCGGAGATGATGCCGAGGGGTATGCCAACTGCTATCGCGAACATCAGTGCGAGGAAGCTCAGCTCGATCGTCGTCGGTAGGCGCTCGACGATGAGCTCGGTGACGGACTGGCGGGTCTGGATGGACGTCCCCAGGTTGCCGCTCGAGAGGTCCTGTAGATAGATCGCGAACTGGTCCGGGATGGACTTGTCCAGTCCGAAGCGACGGATGAATTGTTGGCACTGTGCGGGCGTGGCCCGCTCGCCCAGGGTTGCGACGCACGGGTCCCCGGGCAGGATCCTGGCCACCGCGAACACTAGAAAGACGATCGCGAACAAGACCGGGATGCTGATCAGGAGACGCCTTACGACAAAGCGGACCATGCGCCCTCGGGTGGCTCTGCTTGGGCCCTAGATACCGAGAAGGGGCGCCGACCTTGCGGAGGGCGCCCCTTCTCAATTACTCGGGTGGGGGCTAACTCAGGTGCACGGCGCCGTGTTTGGCAGTCCGCACGGGCCGGGTGGGTTGAGGTAGCCGCCGCCGATCAGCGCCGGCCAGTACTCGAACGACGCCGTCCGGCCCACATGCTGCGGGCTGAGAGCGTCCCATTGAGCTGCGAACGAGACGATGACGTCCGATGCCTCGAAAGTCGAGCCATCATGGAACGTGACGTCTTGCTCCAGCGTGCAGGTCCAGATCGTCAGCTCGTCGTTGGGCACGCACTCTGTCGCCAGCAAGGGAGTCGGCTCAACGCTGCCGGCGCGGTTGCCGTAGAGCGATTCCCTGGTCTGGAGGCACGCCCTGAACGTCTCGCCATCCGACTCGTCTCCGCAATAGAGGCTGAGCGGTTCGCTGTTCTGCATGAACGACAGCAGATCGCGATCGGCGGCTTGCATCTCGGCGAAGATCTCGTTGCTGAGCGGCGACGCGTAGGCGCCGGAAACGTCAGCCTTGAACGCCGTGCCCGAGCCACTATGAGCGACCACCACCATAGGCACGTGTTCGGCGAGCAGATCGTTGGCCTGCCCGTACAACTGCTCGCGCTCATTCTCGTCAGCCGTCTGGCCGGCCTGGGTAATGATGTCGACCAGCTCTGGAATTGGGTCACCGAACTTGACGCCCGTACCTGGACCGAAGTGGAAGTCGAGGAAGTTGCTCGCATCCGGGAAGTCGGCGATCCAGCCCAGCAGGTAGAGGCCGTCGAGCGTGCCTGCCTGTTGGTTATCGAGGAACGTCCCCGATTCCTGCTCCTCGATCGTCACGTCGAAGCCAAGGTTGGTCTCCAGCTGGCTTGCAACCTCTTGCGCAATCGTCGGCGGGTCGGGGATGTATGGCCGCACGGCGGCACGGTACTGGAGCTTGATCGGATAGCCCTCCTCAATGCCCGCGTCGCGGAGCATTTGAGCGGCGGCTTCGGGATCGAATGGGTATGCTTCGTCGAACGACGTACCGGCGCATCCGTGAGGAATCTCGCAAGGCGTGAAGTGGCTCGCCACCTGCGATCCGGGCGGGAAGAAGGTGTCGATGATCCGCTGCCGGTCGATTCCCATTGCGACCGCCTTGCGGACGTTGACGTCGTCCCACGGCTCGAACGTGTTGATCATCCCGAAGTACAGCGTGTTCGTAGCGGTCCGTTCGTAGAACGCCAGATCAGCATTGCCTTGGATCGCCGGCAGGTCTGCCTTGTCGGGATTGTCGATGCCGTCAACGGTGAGGGCGTTCAGCTCCTGGTAGCGAGCGGCGGCCTGGTCCGACCAACGCAGCTCGAGGTTCGGCGTCAACGGAGCGGTGCCCCAGTAGTTCTCGAACGCGGTGAAGGTCATGCGGTTGCCGCGATCCCAGTTCTCGAGCCGGTAGGGGCCCGTGCCATTGGGTGCGAGCAGCAGAGAATCTTCGGCCAGTGGCTCACCCTCGCCCGTGATCGCCGTGGGCATGTTGTCGATGAGGTACTGACCGTCGTCTATTGCGAGCGACCCGAAGGCGACCTGGGACAGGAACGCGACGTTCGGGTTGCAGAACTCGAATACGACATGCTGCGAGTCTGGCGCAGTGATGCTCTTCAGGTTGCCTGTGTAAGGCAGGCCGTTGAAGGTGCCATTCTCGCAATCGACCTCACCGTAGTTCGGATATTCGGTCAGATCCGCAGTGAGAGCGCTCGGCGTCACGGCCGGGTCCGGGTATGGAGTGGCCGGAGCAGGCGTCTCGGGCTCGGGCGTTCCCGGTTCGGGCGTTCCCGGCTCAGGTGTCCCCGGCTCCGATGTGCCCGGCTCCGGCGTCACCGGAGCCGGCGTCGCGGTGGCTGGTGCCGGTGTTGCGGGGGCCACTGTGGGGCCTGCCGCCGGCGTACAGGCTGTCAGCACGAAGGCTGCCACCAGCCCGACGGTGACTATCGAAAGCCACCTGGGTTTCTGGACCATGAAGTTCATTCCTCCTCTATGCGATGTACCGCCCGCATGAGCACTCCCCGGGCCGCGGCCCAATCGCTCATCCAGACGCCGCGCACACGGTGCAACGGCCGTCACTCCGACAGGTTGGCGAAGCCTAGCATCCGATTCTGGCGTGTGCCACAAGGTTGAGGCCACTTAACGTGGCCCGGATTTGCGCTTACGAGAGCGCCATTACCATCAACCGCGTGAGCACAATCCGTGTCGGGCTTGGACAGATCGCACCGCGGCTCGGAATGCTCGATGACAACCTCGCCGCGCACGCTGCGGTGATCAATGAGGCGCGCGACGCGGGCGTCGACCTGCTCGTATTCCCCGAGCTGGGGCTGACCGGTTACCTGCTCCAGGACCTGAACTCGGAAGTCGCGATGCAGGCGGACGATACGCGCCTGCTCGCGCTTGCACAGATGGCAGGTTCGATGAGTCTCATCGTCGGCTTCGTCGAAGAGTCAGCCGATCACCAGCTGTACATCGCTTCAGCCTTCTTCGAGGAGGGCGAGCTGCGCCAGGTCTACCGCAAGTCGTACCTGCCCAACTACGGCCTGTTCGACGAGCGCCGGTTCTTTGGCGCCGGTACCCAGATCCGCGCGGTCGACTCGCGCCTCGGCGTGCGACTCGGGATCTGCATCTGCGAGGACTTCTGGCACCTGCCAGTGCCCTACCTTCTCGCGCTCGACGGCGCCCAGGTACTGATCAACATCGCCTCGTCACCGGGGCGTGACGTAGCGGCGGTCGTGGAAGGCGGGCTGGGCTCGGCCGAATCGTGGGGGACGATCATGCGCGCGTACGCGCAGTTGACGACCTGCCACATCGTGTTCGTCAATCGCGTCGGCGTCGACGAGTCGGTCACGTTCTGGGGCGGCTCGCAGGTCATCGAGCCCTCCGGCAAGGTGAGCTTCGCGGCGCCGCTACTCGAGGAGGGCCTCTTCGTCGCCGAGATTGAGCTCGACAACGTGCGCCGTGAGCGCATCGCATTGCCACTTCTGCGCGACGAGCGCCCTGAGCTCGTTCTGCGCCAGCTCGAGAGGTTGATTCAGGAGCGGGCGGGCATCGCGGTTGACGACACGTGACGCAGGCCACGGCCGCGGCAACGTACACCCTGCCCGAGGAGCTGCTCATCGACACCGCCGTCGCGCGGCGCATCATCGCCAGGTTTCTGCGCGGCCACCTGGAGCAGACCGGCTTTGAACGCGTGGTCCTGGCCCTGTCGGGCGGGCTCGATTCGGCGCTCGTCGCCTACCTGGTCACCGAGGCGATCGGGGCGGACAAGCTGCTGTGCGTGCTGATGCCGTATCGGACCTCCTCGCCCTCGTCACGGTCGGATGCCGAGGCGGTTGTGCGGGCGATCGGCTGCACGAGCGAGGTGGTCGACATCACACCCATGGTGGACGGCTATTTCGGGAGCGCCCTCGACGAAAGCGAGACGACCGCCGCCCGGCTCGGGAACTTCGCGGCGCGGACGCGGATGGCTGTTGTGTATGACCGCTCGGTGACCTGGGATGGACTCGTCTGCGGGACAGGCAACAAGACCGAGGCGCTTCTCGGGTACACGACGATATTCGGCGACAACGCGGCTGCGCTGATGCCCATCGGCGACCTGTACAAGAGCCAGGTCCGACAACTGGCGGCCGACATCGGAGTGCCGGCTGAGATTCTGCGCAAGGCGCCGACGGCCGATCTCTGGCCCGACCAGACCGATGAGGGCGAGCTGGGCATGTCGTATTCGGAAATGGACAGGCTGCTGTACTGGATGATCGACAAGCGACGCACCCGCGAACAGCTCATCGAGATTGGCTTTGACGGCAATGTCATCACACGCGTCGAGAAGCTTGTGGCAGGTTCGGAGTACAAACGACAGATGCCTGTGGTGGCGAAGCTGACAACCAGGACGCCGGGCGTGGATTACCTGTATCCGCGGCGTCGACCCGGATCCAGGCGCCGGGTGAGCTGAGCCCATGCCCGGATGGACCTCGTCCCGCCTCGCGACCGGCAAGAATCCACTGTCAGTGAACAGATCGATGCCGCTGTGTGGGCAGGGGCGCGGCGGACCACGCGGCGGGCAGCCACCACCGATCGACGCCACGGCAGTGCGAGCACGGAACGTGGGTGTCGCTCGCCGCGGTCCGCCTGAAAGTTGGTTCGATGCGGTGGATTCCTCGGAATCTGTCCACTGACAGTGGAAAGTCGTCCTGAAATTGCGACGGGCGGCACGCTGTACGTTGTTTCGACGCCAATCGGCAACCTCGGCGACATGACCCTCCGCGCCATCGAGGTCCTGCGAGCGGTGCCGCTCGTGGCCGCGGAGGACACGCGCCTGACTCGCCGGTTGTGGGCCAGATACGCAATCGAAACGCGCCTCGTCAGCTATCACGCACGGAGCACGCCTGCCCGTCGCGAGCAGCTGCTGGGACACCTTGCCACAGGGGCGGACCTGGCCCTCGTCACCGACGCCGGCACGCCCCTGGTGAGCGATCCAGGCGCTGATCTCGTCGCGGACTGGGCGGGGCGCGGCGGCAGGGTCGTGCCCATCCCAGGCGCCTCGGCTGTCCTGGCTGCCCTGGTAGCGAGTGGCCTGCCCAGCGCACGCTGGGGTTTCGAGGGCTTCCTTCCGCGGCGCGGATCAGAGAGGCGGACGCGAATCGAGAGAATCTGCACCGACGAGCGAACCACCGTCCTGTTCGAGGCTCCCGGCCGCGCCGCAGCCACGCTCGCAGATCTGGCTGCCGCCTGCGGCAGCGACCGACCGGCGGCCCTGTGTCGCGAGCTGACGAAGCTTCATGAAGACGTGTGGCGCGGCTCGCTTGGACAACTGGCCGAGCGAACATCCGCCGACGGGGTCCGCGGCGAGGTGACGATAGTTGTCGCCGGAAACGAGTCCGACGGAGCAAAGCCGACGATGGATATCGCGGCGGCGCGATCCGAAGTTGATCGGCTCGTCGGGGAGGGCATGAGTCGCTCCTCGGCCGCCCGGGAGGTCGCTCACAGGACCGGCCACGAGCGGCGGGAGCTCTTCAAAGTCGGACGGTAGACTCCCCGGGCAGCCGTCGAGGAAAGGGCATGGACCTGCCTGTGGGTCGTGGAGGGTAAGTGACCGATAAGCCGTCATCCGTCGACGAATTGGAGATCTCGGGAGCGCCGTCGCCGGACTCGACGCCGCCCGTATCCGACGAGGTGCTGGCGACGGCTGAAGAGGGACTTGAGCCGCGACCCGGGCCACAGAAGCGGGTGATCATCATCGGCGGGGGCATCGCCGGCTTGGTGGCCGCGTTCGAGCTGCGCCGTCAGGGCCACGATCCGTTGGTGCTCGAGGCACAGCACCGGGTTGGCGGCCGTGTGCGCACGATTCGCGACTTCGCTCCCGGCCTGTATGCAGAGGCCGGCGCGATGCGCATCCCTCGTGTTCACGATCTGACGCTCGCCTATTGCGACCTATTCGGGCTCGAGCTGCGGCCGTTCGTGATGGGCAATCCAAAGACGCTCGTCCACATCAACGGCCAGCGGATGACCACCGAGGAGGCGGACGCGAACCCGGACAAGCTTCCATTCGACCTCGCGGATCACGAGCGCGGCAAGACTTGGACCGACCTCTGGAACGAGGCCACGAGCGAGTTCAAGCAGCGCTACGAAGAGGGCGGGGCCGGCTCGCTGGATGCCCTGCTGCACGAGTTCGATCAGTACTCGATCCGCGAGTTCCTCGTGATGCGCGGATTCAGCGAGGGCGCGATCGAGCTATACGGAGTCATGAGCTTCCGCGAGTCAAACATGAACGCGGCGGTGGTTGAGCAGTTGCGCGAGATCGTCGGTCGCTCATTCGAGGACATGCAGGAGATCGCTGGCGGCATGGACCTGCTGCCGCAGGCGTTCTATGCGAATCTCAAGCCATACGTGCGCTTCGGCGCAGCGGTGACTGCCATCGAGCAGGACACGCAGTCGGTCACGGTCCATTACAAGGGGCCTTCTGGCCGGGCATCCGTAACCGGCGATTACGCCATCTGCGCCATCCCGTTCTCCGTGCTGCGCGATATCGAGGTCCTGGGAGTCGGTTTCTCAAGGCCAAAGCAGAAGGCCATCCGCGAGCTCAACTACAACGCCTCGGGAAAGATCCTGTTCCAGACCCGGCATCGGTTCTGGGAGCAGGAGGACGGGATAATCGGCGGCACGACAGTCACCGACCTGCCCATCCGGCGCATCTGCTACCCGTCGTACTCGGATCCCAATGACGAACGTGGAACGCTGCTCGCGTCCTACACGTGGGGACAGGACGCGCTCCGCTGGGGAGCGATGGACGCGGAGGACACTATCGAGCAGGCGCTGGAGGACGTCGCCCAGATTCACCCCTCGATCACGACCGAGTTCGAAGTCGGCGCCGTCCAGAACTGGTACGACGATCCCTGGGCGCGCGGCGCGTTCGCGCTGTTCGAACCTGAGCAGCAGTCGCGGCTGCAGGAGGCAATCGTGGCGCCCGAGGGACGGATCCACTTCGCGGGCGAGCACACGTCGCTTTACCACGCCTGGATCCAGGGAGCGCTCGAATCCGGGATTCGCGCGGCTAAGGAGATCAACGAAGCGAGACAGGATGTGCGCCCGTGAGCTTGCCGCAGGATCTTCCGGATCCTTCACCCCAGCCCTCGCCGGAGGGAGCGCCACCCGTCCCGTCAGACGTACTCGCCGTGCCCGATCAGGGTCTCGGGAATCGGACCGAGGGTCGCAAGCGCGTGGTCGTCATCGGCGGCGGATTGGCCGGACTCGTCGCCGCTCACGAGCTGAAGCGCGAGGGCCACGAGGTGGTCGTGCTGGAGGCCCAGAACCGCGTCGGCGGCCGCATATATACGTTGCGCTCCTTTGCGCCCGGGCTCTACGCCGAGGCCGGGGGGATGCGCATTCCGCGCGTGCACGACCTCACCTTGCGCTACTGCGAGCTGTTCAACCTCCCCCTGCGCCCGTTCGTGATGGGTAACCCCAAGGGACTCGTCCACATCGGCGGCGAACGCATGACGATAGAGGAGGCCAATGCCGACCCATCGCGGCTGCCGTTCGCGCTCGAGGACTCCGAGCGCGGCCGCACCGCCGACCAGATGTGGGAAGCGGCGATCGGCGAGCTGCGCGAGATGGTGGAGCGCGAGGGTGATGCGGCGTGGGACCACATCGTGCAGGAGTACGACCAATACTCTCTGTATGAATTCCTGCGGATGAAGGGCTTTTCCGCGGGCGCGATCGAGTACTACGCCGTGATGAACTTCGTCGAAGCCGACATGCACAACGCGGTGGTCGAGATCCTGCGCGAAGACCTCGGCAAGGCCTATGTCGACATGCAGGAGATCGCTGGCGGCATGGACCTGCTACCCAACGCTTTCTACACAGAGCTCGAGCGGGAGGTCCGACTTGGAGCCGAGGTCTTCGCGGTCGACCAGGACACGGACAGCGTGACCGTGCATTACAAGACCGAGGCCGGCCGATTCACCGAGACCGCCGACTACGCCGTCATGACAGTGCCCTTCTCGGTGCTGCGTTCGATCGAGGCGCTCACGCCCTTCTCACGGGCCAAGCAGCGCGCGATCCGGCAGCTGAATTACCACGCATCCACGAAGGTGCTCTTCCAGGTCCGCGAGCGGGTCTGGGAAACCGACGATGGGATCTTGGGTGGCGCGACCGTCACCGACCTGCCCATCAGGCGGATGAACTACCCAACTCCCGATCCGACCACGCAGCGCGGCATGCTGCTGGCTTCGTACACGTGGGGGCAGGACGCTCTGCAGTGGGGCGCCATGGATGAGGAGACAAGGCTCGAGGAGGCTCTCGACGACGTGTCGCGCATCCATCCGCGCATACGGGAGGTGTACGAGGTAGGAGCCTCGCATGCGTGGTACGGGGACCGATGGGCCAGGGGAGCGTTCGCAATGTTCGCCCCGGAGCAGCAGACCGAGCTCCAGGCCGACATCGTCGCGCCCGAGGGCCGCATCTACTTTGCCGGCGAGCACTGCTCGCTGTACCACGCATGGATCCAGGGCGCGCTGGAGTCCGGGATTCGCGCCGCGCGCCAGATCCACGAGCAGCCGGCCTCGAATTGATGGCGCTGGCCGGCAGGTCGGCGCTGGCTGCCTTCACCGAGTGGCTGACGCGGTTCGGCGACGCCTGGGAAGCAGGTGACGCGGACGCAGCAGGCGCGGTGTTCGCAGTGGGAGCGACGCTTCAGGTCACGCCCTTCGCTGACCTGATCCGTGGCCGGCGCGCGATCCGCGACCAGCTCAATGCGGAATTCGTCGAGTGGCCCGATGCGTCATTCGCTGTCCAGGTGCTCGGCGCGGGTGACACGTATGGGATCGCGCACTGGCGAGTCTCTTCGCGTGATCATGCGAAGGACGGCGTGCTGGTGGCCGCGCTCGACGACCGCGGGCGCTGCACGTCGCTGCGCCAGTGGTGGCACGAATCGGCGCAACCAGCGGTGAATGCCCCGATAAGCGGCAGTTGAGCGGGCTCGACTAGCGTTCCGACCGTCAAGTTCCCGCCGTCCGCCGACTACGCAGACCGAGCCTTAATGGGCCGGTCAGGAGGTTTCGCGGTATGAACCGTGTTGTGCTTACGGGACGGCTGACGCGCGATCCGGAGTCGCGCAAGCTGGCGTCCGGCAAGACAGTGACGACGTTCTCGGTCGCCACGAACGACTATCGGGGAGGGACCGAGAAGTCGGAGTTCCACCCGGTCGTCACATGGGATCGGCTGGCCGAGATCTGTGGCCAGTACCTGGGCAAGGGCCAGCAGGTGTGCATCGAGGGGCGGCTCCAGACGCGCCAATGGGAGGACGACGCCAAGCTTCGCCATTGGAAGACCGAGATCGTCGCCAGCTCGGTGGAGATGCTGTCGGGCAAGCGCAAGAAGGACTACGCAGCCGAATCGGCGGCAGAGGCGCTTGCGGCCCAGGCGGCTGCGCTCGGTGTGGCGCCTGAGATGCATTCGTTTTCGGCTTCTGAGGACGACTCAGAACCCGCCGAAGCGACCGCCGAGGAAGAGGAGCTGGTCGCGGCCTAGGAGCGTCGACCTGGTCCGCAAGAGCTGAACGGCGGCGGGCGAGTTCCTCCCCGCCCGCCGCCTCCCCTTTAAGTTCAGCGCTCGAGCTTGACGTGGAGGTAGGCTCGGACCCTGGCCGGCACCCATTTGACGGTATGAACCCTTACCCCGTACGGGTTGAGGATCGTGCTGATGGCCATGCCATCGCCGAGGTAGATGCCAATGTGCTGGAACCTGCCCCAAACGATGAGATCGCCCGGCTTCGGGTTCGACCGGTCCGCCAGGCCCCGTGCGTTGAACCAGCGGTAGAAGCCCAGGACGGTCCGGCGCTTGCCGCCAATCCGATCGAGCAGCCCCGCTTCACGAAACGCGTAGGTGACCAATCCAGAGCAGTCGAACGAGTTCGGTCCGGTCGCCGCGAACACCCATCTGTCCCCTCGCTGTGCCATCGCGATCGCGATTACGCGCTGGAGCTCTGTCTGGGGCGCTGCTGTGGCTGCCACGGGCGCCGCGCCGCCGATGAGCACGCCGAGCGCGAGGCTCAGGACAAGCAGGTAGCGGCCGACACCTCTCTGGCTCGGGGATGGCGCGATTCGACGCACGGCGTTGACATAGTCCACGGCTGGACTTCCCTCCCTCCGTGCTGGGGCACGGATACGGTTGGCCGCGCGACCCTGGGGGATCGTCCGGCTTCGTTGTTACAGGAGAGTAACCGGACATTACAAACTCATGCAACCCGGACGATCGGCCGTTGCCAATGGCACAACTATCCAAGGTCCCATTGACGGGTCTGCGCAGGTCCGCCGACGATGCGATTGAGATGATGAATCGCGCTGCCCTTGCTGTCGCCCTGATCGCCTGCTTCCTGATGCTGTCTCCGGGTCAGGCGGCGGCGGCCAGATGGAAACCCGGGCCGGGCGCGGTCTGGCAGATCCAATTCAGCGGGCCCATCGATCTGTCTGTGTCTGCAAGCGTGTACGACCTGGACATGTTCGACACGCCGGCGCGACTTGTGCGCAGGCTCCACTCGAGCGGACGGCATGCCATCTGCTACATCAATGCCGGGGCGTGGGAGAACTGGCGACCCGATGCCGGGCGCTACCCCAGCAGCGTCAAGGGCCGGGATCTGGATGGCTGGCCGGGAGAACGATGGCTGGACATCCGCCGTTTGGACTTGCTCGCGCCGATCCTGACGAGTCGCCTTGAGACATGTCGTGCAAAGGGCTTCGACGGCGTGGAGTTCGACAACGTGGACGGCTATCAGAACGCGACCGGCTTCGGCCTATCGCGCGCCGACCAGCTCGCCTTCAATCGTTGGCTGGCTCGTGCGGCGCACGCGCAGGGACTGTCTGTCGGACTCAAGAACGCCCTCGGCATCGCCCAGGAACTCGAGCCGGATTTCGACTTCGCCATCGTCGAGCAATGCTTTCACTACCGCGAGTGCGGATTGACGAAGCCGTTCGTCGACGCGCGCAAATCGGTCGTCGTGATCGAGTACGCGCTCGCACGCCGCGAGTTCTGTGAGAAGGCCGCGTGGCTCGGCATCTCGGCGATGCGCAAGCACGTTGAACTCGACGCGTGGCGACGCCTGTGCTGATTCCCCTGGGTAGCTAGGCAGTCACCGTCGGCGGCGATCTGAACCTGAAGTAGGCCCAGAAGGTCACCGAGAAGAGGCCGAAGGTGACGAAGAGGATCACGGCCGCAAGCAGCGGCGACGTGCGGGTCGAACCCAGATAGCCGGTCGCCGGCGTGAGCAGGATGTGGGCGAACGTGAAGGCCGCGGCCAGGAAGAGGATGGCCCACAGACCACGGTGCCAGGCGAACACTGTTTCGCCGCGCAGGAAGCGCAGAGGCACGAGCTCGAACAGCAGGCCCTCGAGGCCGCCGATGAATATGGTCGCCAGTCCGGCCGCCACCGCAAGCTCGAGCAACGGCTGGGCGGCAAAGGTCGATTCGGCGAGCGGTAAAGCGAGCCAGGCGACGAGGGAGATGGCCAGCATCCACACGGCCGTCAGCGCATTGGCGCGGCCTTCTTCACGAATGGGGAGCGATTGGGCAAATACGTATCCCACGACCAGGCCGTAGAGATAGCCGGGCTGGAAGTCCGCGATGCGTGAGATGGCAACGCACGCGATGCCGACGAAGATCGTCAATGGCTGGACCTGGAGGCGTCCGCGGTCGTTAAGCATGCGCCGGTAGAAGAACAACAGCGGGATCTCGAAGGCCGTGATGACGATCGCGAGCCCAATGAGGATGCCGATGAGGCTTGCGAGCGACTCGATCGTCGGCCCGAACTGAGGGCTGAGGAAGCCGTAGAGCACGGCGCTCAACACCACGAAGAGGATGAGGCCGCTGCGCCGGCGCCAGAAGCGGCTGAGTGCGTCCCTGATTCGAGCGCCCAGGCGGCCACCGAAGGCAAACCAGCCGGAGACTTCCTCGTGATGCTCCTCGAGGGTCTTGTTGAGCAACTGGCTGGGGAACGCGGCGAGCAGCAGGAATAGCAGGGCAAGAAGCAGGCTCTGGCCGACGACGGTGGGGTCGTACCCGAGTTGCGCCGGCTGCGGGATCGAGCCAGGGAATGAGTCCGGTGGCAGCCCGCCGGTGCCTCCGCCACCTGTGCTGTCGGTCGGAGCTGGCGTGGGGAGTTCGGTCGGGGCCGCTGTCGGCTCGGCGGTCGGCGTAAGCGTGTCCGTTGGCTCGGCGTTTGGAGTCGACAGTGGCGGCTCTGTGAGTGCCGGTAATGTCGGCGTCTCCGTGGGGCTGGCTGCCTCCGTTGGTTCGACGGACGGGGAGGGGAGCGGTGATTCGGTCAAACTTGGGGTCGGCGTGGCGCTGCCGGTGTGTGTGGGAGTCGCGGTCGGCAGAATGGTTGGAATCGGAGGCAGCGTCGGTATTGGCGGATCCGTTGGCTTCTTGGTTGGCGCCGGGGTCGGGAGGCAGTCACACGGGATACTCGGCGGCGGCGTGCACGGCGGGAAGCGACCGCCGCAGGGCGTGGGAGTCGGCGGTGGCGTCGGAGTTGGCGGAAGTGTCGGGCTGGGCGTCGGCGTCGGTGTCGGTGTCGGTGTCGGCGTCGGCGTCGGTGTCGGCGACGGAGTCGGCGTCGGGGGTGGCACGAAGCAGAATCTGATCGCGGCGATCGGGCGAGCTCCGACGATACTTCGCCACGTCGCATCTGACGTGACCGGCGGATCGTACGGTGGGACGGCCGTCGCGGCGCCTGCCGCATTGAATAGCGTCAGGTGGGCGACTTTCCGAGTCGCTCCGGAAAACCTGACCTCCGTTGTTGAGTTCCCGAAGCTCACAAACACGGAGAAGCCAGTGCCGTTGCTGTAGGCCGTCGTGCCGTCGGCGTACGGGCCTTTCGGAGAAAATGTGGGACAACGACCCGTGTGAGTGCCCAGGACGTCTTGAGGCAAGAAGACGGCGACCGCAGACAACCCGAGCACCAGCGCTGCCAGCGCCGTGGCGAACAGGCGGTCCATTGACGGTCTGGAACGACTCACGGCTGGCAGTCCCCTCTACTGCGCTGGCAGTCCCCACTACTGCGCTGAGGCGCGAACTCTAGCCTCCCGGGCGCGTCCGTGAAATAGGCCAGAGATACCAACTCCTGCGGGCGGCCCAGATTCGAAGCTGAAGCCGCTGGTAAACTCCTCGCTTCGACGGGCGCGGGGCCGTGACTCCCGTGTTTGCGATAGCAGGGAGGAGCTGTTGCCCGACCGCGTCGCTGGTCCTGTGAGGCCGGCACGCAGCCAGAACGGGCTCCCGCAGGGCGGTAGAGCCGATCAGGGCACCCGTCTATCCCGCAGCACCTCCATCTCCTTCCCCAGGCGCGGCTGAGCATGCCTGCGACGGTCATCTGCGGGCTCCAATGGGGCGATGAGGGCAAGGGCAAGGCAACCGACCTGCTTGCCGATCGTGTGACCACGGTCGTCCGATACCAGGGAGGCGACAACGCAGGCCACACGGTGGTCATCGGCGAGGAGGTGTTCAAGCTCCACCTCGTGCCGAGCGGCGTTCTCCACCCGCACATCACGCCGATCATCGGCCCCGGAGTGGTCGTCAACCCGCAGACCCTCTTGGCCGAGATGCACGGCCTGAACGAGCGCGGGATATCCACGGACAAGCTGCGCGTCAGCCAGGCGGCACACGTGATCATGCCCTACCACGTGGCTCTCGATGGGGCGCGCGAGGATGCAGCGGCGGACGGCGGGATCGGGACCACGAAGCGCGGCATCGGGCCCGCATACGGGGATCGAGCCGCGCGCATCGGTGTTCGCATGGGCGACCTCCTCGAGCCGGACCTGCTGCGGGAGCGGTTGACAGCCGCGCTGGTCGAGAAGAACGCACTGCTTGTGGGTGTGTACGGCGCCGCGCCGTTCGATGTCGACGTGCTGAACCAGCAGGCGCTTGCCTGGGGTGAAGTACTGCGACCGCACATCGTCGATACGACCCGCATCGTCCAGGACGCGCTGGCCGCCGGTGAGCACATCCTGCTCGAAGGGGCACAAGGGACGCTGCTCGACCTCGACCACGGGACGTATCCGTACGTGACCAGTAGCAACCCGATCTCGGGCGGCGCGACTACAGGAGGCGGTGTAGGGCCGCTCCAGATCGACCAGGTGATCGGCGTGCTCAAGGCCTATTCGACGAGAGTCGGCGCGGGGCCGCTGCCCACCGAGCTCGACGACGAGGTTGGCGAGCACCTCGTCTCGGTTGGGCGCGAGTTCGGCACCACGACCGGTCGGCAGCGGCGCTGCGGGTGGCTGGACCTCGTGCCACTGCGCTATGCCGCGCGCATCAATAGCGCCACGAGCCTGATGCTCAACAAGCTGGACATCCTGAGCGGGCTGGCCGAGCTCAAGGTGTGCGTCGCATACCGGGTCGACGGCAGAGAGACAGACGCATGGCCGCTCGACGCCGCGAGCCTCGAGCGAGCCGAGCCCGTGTACGAGACATACGTGGGCTGGGACGAAGATCTCAGGCAGGCGAAGAGCGTGGAAGCTCTGCCGGAGGCAGCGCGACGCTATCTCGCCGCGATCGAGGAGCGCACCGGAGTGCCGATCACGATCGTCAGCGTGGGCCCGGAGCGCAACCAGACCCTGGTTCGCCGCGATGCCGGCCGCGCCTCCGTCCACCGGGCCGCCTGATGGGAATGCGTGTCCTTGTCGTCGGTTTGGGCGCACGCGAGCACGCACTGTGCTGGCGCATGGCGCACGAGGGAGCCGAGAAGGTGATCGTCGCGCCCGGGAACGCGCTGATGAGCGATGTTGCAGACGTGCGTGCAGAGGTCGCCCTGGATGATTTCGCGGCCATCGCGGCCCTGGCGCTCGCCGAACGCGTTGACCTGGTCGTCGTGGGACCGGAGGCGCCGCTGGTCGCGGGGCTGGTCGACCGACTCGTGGTCGCCGGCATTCCGAGCTTCGGTCCAACTGCCGCGGCTGCCCGGATTGAGGCAAGCAAGTCGTACGCGCGCGAGATCTGCGCTGCCGCCGGTGTCCCGATGGCGCACGGCGCGGCTTTCGGGAGTGTCAGGCAGGCCGTTGAATACGCGGAGCGGTTGGGCGCGCCGGTCGTGGTGAAGGCCGACGGCCTGGCTGCGGGCAAGGGCGTCGTGATCTGTGCCAACCTGCGCGAAGCCGAGTCAACGATTCGCGACCAGATCGAGGGCGGCCGCTTCGGTGCAGGCGGACGCCGTGTCGT
Source organism: uncultured Anaerolineaceae bacterium (assembly GCA_964477545.1). Classification (GTDB taxonomy): domain Bacteria; phylum Chloroflexota; class Limnocylindria; order Limnocylindrales; family CSP1-4; genus JALYGJ01. The sequence continues at coordinate 19,883 of CAYZEJ010000014.1, forward strand.
CGTGGAGCAGTGGCTGGCCGGAGTCGAGGCCAGTGTCATCTGTATCTGCGACGGGCGCGATGCTCTGATCCTGCCGGCGGCGCGCGACCACAAGCGGGTGCTGGATGGTGATCAAGGACCGAACACGGGCGGCATGGGCGCGTACTCGCCGATACCAGAGATTGACGAATCAGCGCTGCGGCGGCTGCGCGAAGAGATCTTCCTGCCCGTTCTGCGCGAGATGGAAGGTCGCGACACTCCGTTTCGGGGCGCGTTGTTCGCCGGTTTGATGCTCACGGCCGATGGCCCACGGGTGCTCGAGTTCAACGCCCGGTTGGGCGACCCAGAGACCCAGGCGCTCATGCCCCGTCTGGCCGCGCCGCTCACGCCGCTGCTCGTCGCGTCGGCGATCGGATCTCTGGCCGAGCATGCGGCGGACCGGCCGATTCTTGCGACGACCTCCGACGCCACCGTCGCTCTGACGCTCGCTGCGGCGGGCTATCCCGACGATCCGCGTCCGGGCGATGCGATCGAGGGCATCGATGAAGCACGAGCGCAGGAAGCCCTGGTATTCGGCGCCGGAGTGCGCATGACCGAGGATGGCGGGTTGATCACAGCTGGTGGTCGGGTGCTGACGGTTGTCGGGCGCGGTTCTGATCTCGCGTCGGCTGCGGACGCCGCTTACGAGGCGGCGGACCGTATCGGCTTCCACGGGAAGCAAATGAGGCGTGACATCGGTCGATCACTCGTCGGGGCAACGGCGTGATCCCGCGCTACACGCAGCCCGCAATGGCACAGATCTGGACGGATCAGGCGCGTTTCGAGCACATGCTCCGCGTCGAGCTCGCGGCTCTGCACGCTCTCGCTGCGCTGGGGATCGTGCCCGGCTCGGCGGTGGAGGCGATCGAGCGGCGTGGGCTGGTCGATGTCGATCGGATCGCGGAGCTCGAGCAGGTCACCGACCACGACGTGGTCGCCTTCGTGAACCAGGTCGCCGAAAGCGTTGGCGAGGAGGGTCGCTTCCTTCACTTCGGGCTGACGTCGAGCGACGTGGTCGACACCGCGCTCGCCCTCCAGTGCCGGGCTGCCGCGGAGCTGTTGCTCGTGGAGCTCGACGAGCTGATCGGGCTAGTGGCGCGCAAGGCGCGCGAGCACGCGTCGACGGTGATGATGGGCCGCACGCATTCGGTCCACGCCGAGCCGATCACGTTGGGCTTGAAGCTCGCCACCTGGGCCTTTGAGTTGGACCGCGATCGGCGCCGCCTGCGCGCCGCAGCCGCGGACATCGCCACCGGGAAGCTCAGTGGCCCCGTTGGGACGTACAGCCAGCTTGGTCCGGAGGTCGAGCAGGCCGTGATGGCCGAACTGGGTCTTGCCGTTGATCCTGTCAGCACCCAGATCGTCCAGCGCGATCGTCATGCCGCCTTCCTCGCCGCCATCGCGATCACGGGCGGGTCCCTGGAGCGTTTCGCGACCGAGGTGCGGAATCTCCAGCACACGGAGATCGGCGAGCTCCAGGAGCCGTTTGGCCGCAGCCAAACTGGTTCGAGCGCGATGCCCCACAAGCGCAATCCGATCCTTTCGGAACGCATCGCCGGCCTGGCGCGGCTGCTGCGCGGCTACGCGATCGCCGGGTTCGAGGACCAGGCGTTGTGGCACGAGCGGGACATTTCGCACTCTTCCGTCGAGCGTGTCGCCCTGCCCGGCGCGACGACCCTGCTCCACTACATGCTGGTCCGCTTCCGCGGTTTGGTGGACGGTTTGATCGTCCGGCCTGAGCGGATGCGCGAGAACCTGGATCGCGGCCTGGGCCTGTTTGCCAGCAGCCGCCTCCTGACGACGCTGGTCGAGAGCGGCGGGCTGACGCGGGAGAAGGCGTACGGCATCGTCCAGGCGGCCGCCCTGCGCGCTGCTGACGAACGCAGGCCGCTGCGCGAGCTGGTCGAGGTCGATCCCGACGTCGCACTCGTGCTGACGCCTGATCAGATCGGCGCCTGCTTCGACGAGAAGTATCTGCTGCGTCATGTCGACGCGGCCATCTCGAGATTGGACACGCTGGAGGTGCCAAGCCATGCCCGTAGCTGAGCTCGTTACCGGATTCGTACGCTCGGGCAAGGTGCGCGACATCTTTGCGCTCGACGACTCTCGGCTGTTACTCGTCGCCTCGGACAGGATCAGCGCGTTCGACGTCGTCTTGCCGACGCTCATTCCTGACAAGGGCCGCGTGCTGACCGGCCTGTCGCGCCACTGGTTTGCCGAGACGGCGGGGATCATGCCCAACCACCTGCTATCGACCAATCCGGCCGACCTGCCGGCCGATTACGACGTTACCGCGGACGAGCTGCGCGGGCGGATGATGATCTGCCGCCGAGCGGAAGTGCTTCCCGTCGAGCTGATCGTGCGTGGTTATCTGGCAGGCAGCGGCTGGAAGGATTACCAGCGCACAGGTGCGGTGTGCGGCATCGGTTTGCCAGGGGGCCTGCGCGAATCGGATCGGCTGCCACAGCCGCTGTTCACCCCGTCGACCAAGGCCGAGACGGGCCACGACGAGAACATCTCCTTCGACGAGATGGTTGGGCTGGTGGGGGCGCCGCTCGCTGAGCGCGCGCGAGATCTGGCACTGGCGCTGTACTCGTTCGCTGCCGCGCGCGCGGAGAGTGCCGGCATCATCCTGGCCGACACCAAGTTCGAGTTCGGCACGCTCGCTGATGGGTCGCTGATACTGATCGACGAGGTCCTGACGCCCGATTCCTCGCGCTTCTGGGAGCTCGCCGACTACGAGCCCGGCCGCGGCCAGGCGTCGTATGACAAGCAGTTCGTGCGTGACTGGCTCGAGACACAGCCGTGGGATAAGACGCCACCAGGACCGGAGCTGCCGCCCGATGTCGTCCAGGGCACTCGGCAGCGTTACGTCGAGGCGTTCGAGCGGATCACAGGCGGATCATTCGCGGACTACCTAGAGATCGCTTCCGATGGACCTCGATACCCATGACCCATCCGGGTAACCAGTCGATCGACACTACGCCGTTCACGCGCGAGGCGAGGCGTTCGCTTATCAACACATTTGTGGAAGTCGCGCGTGAACTAGCCCGACCTCCATCGAAACGGCGCCGGCGCTATGTCGATCGCAACTTCGAGAGCATCTTCTTCGAAAAATGGTTTCGTGAAGACGGCCATGGGTATTTCTTTCTATTCAAGCGCAATCTCACAATCACGAACATCCAGCACGCTGAGTTGTTAGCTCTACTTCGGCAGTTCGCGCAACCTGAGTCAGGCACACGCCATGACGAATACTTGATTCGGTCGCCCGATCTATTCTCTCAGTCCCTCGGCGAGATGCTGGCTTTAGTCGATGATGCTACCAAGCCGGCGGCTTGGAATACGATTGCAGATACGTACGGACCGCTGCTCATGCGGACCATTGTGTATCGGACATTCTACGGATCTGCGGCTGTCTACCTACCACCTGGTTTGGACGTCGATCTCGCTCGACTCTGTGGAGTCGCTGGGTACATACATTCTTGCGGGCCGGAAGTGTACGTGCGCAGTACTGACAAAGCGGATCCTTTTTGGCTATCTGACAACGTGCGGCGACACGTATCGACCATACCAGCGGGTCGCAAGGTTCCTTTCATCGTCTACGCCCACGAAGACTTCCAAACTGATCAGGGAGATGACCCTTCACTATACCGGCATGGATTAGACGGCGTCAAAATTTACATCGATAAATATGACATGAAGGATAAGAGCTTGGCGGAAGTGCTCAATCAGCTTCGCAGGCAACCGAGGCTTTGGATTCCATCTGCGGGAAACGCTAAGAGACAGAAAGAAGCCGCTGAGAGTAGCGGGCAGCTGTTTGGACCGACACTCTGGTTGCTCGTTGATACGTCCGTTATGGTGAATGCGCGCCCGCAACGCGGCCCAGATCGGTATTACATCTGCTATCAGCAGGCCTACAAGAACGAGAATCCGTTCCACGTATTCGATGAGAACATGCCCGCCTGGGTGAACCAGACAACGATTCCTCACACACTCGCTACGGCCATGATTAACCTCACACGCCCATGGAGCGACTCGGAAGGGAGCGTGGTGGTCGTAGATCCGTTTGTCGGAACAGGGACAATGTGGTTAGCCGCCCTAGCGGACAAGCAATTGGATGCTTACGGATTCGATATCGACCAGCAGACACGTCAGCTTGTGAACGATAATCTCCAATTCTTTGCCATGGCTGCGCTCGACCTTGAGAGGCTCGCTGAGCGGATCGATACGTTCGCCAATGAAATCGAGGGAAGCGCTGATCCGTCGGGCGAGCTAGGGACGGGCTATCACTGGGCGAGTACGATTGAGGATGGTGCTTCGTCAGTATCCGCGGATGATTGGCGGAAGTTTGACGTTCGGCTCGCGTACTACTTAGTCGAACGCACGCTCAAACGAAGCGGCCGAGCGATCGCCCGGGGATCCAAAGGTTGGACCGTTGCGATTGTGAGCGAAGCTCGCCTTCTGACTTCACAAACTCGCGCACTTGCGCGGATAAGGCGGCGACAGGAGTCGCTTCATGCCGTACGCGTCGATAATCTTGTCGTCTACCCGAGTACGTACTCTGATGCCTGCAGCATCGATGCCCAGATGTTGGCGGAGATACCTGAAATCCGTCGTAATGACGCGCGTATCAAGGGTTCGCAGAATGCCGTCTCATTGAAGCTGGCCGATGTGGACGCAGTTGTCACCGATCCTCCGTACGGTTTCAATACGCGCAATGAACTTGAGCAACTGGCAAAACTGTACGCAGGCTGGTTACGGACGGCAATCAGTTGGCTTGGCGAGCACGGCCAGCTGGTGTTCTGTCTGCCTGAGCGTTCGCACAGTGGTCGACGGATCCCGTTCTTTGCTCAGCGACTAGTCGTATCGCAACAGGTGCTGACCATAGCCCGTGAGTTGGACCGCGAAGTGTATTTGCCAGCACAAGTCGTGCCTCACCTTGGCATGACCAGCTTCTTCTTACCGCCCTACTACTGGGAGTCAGAGCGTGCATTGAGACGGTCTGTGATGCATTTCCACATCAGACCCCGTAGATCGTCGGTATTGGTGCCTTCTACAGCTGCGATTGGCGGCGTCATCCAATGAGCAGCTATCGCTTCAGCGTTGCGATCATGCCGCGCGACGGGATCCTCGATCCACAGGGCAAGGCGGTAGAGGCCGCGCTGCCGCAGCTCGGCGCGTCGTCCGTGCACGCGGTGAGAGTCGGGCGGCGTATCGAGCTCACTGTCGATGCCAACAACGCTGCAGAAGCGCGGGAAGTGGTCGAGAAGCTCGCCGCCGAGTTCCTGTCCAACCCGCTCGTGGAGCGCTGGGCGATCGAGGAACCGGAGGTCGTCCCGGCGTGAAGGTCGGCGTCGTCGTCTTTCCCGGCTCCAACTGCGACCGCGACGCGCTGCATGGCGCACGGCTGGCCGGCGCACAGGCCGAGCTGCTGTGGCACGAGGACACAGACCTGCACGGGGCTGACGCGGTCATCCTGCCCGGTGGCTTTGCCTACGGCGACTACCTGCGGGCAGGAGCGATTGCCCGATTCAGCCCGATCATGGGCGCGGTTCGCCAGCACGCCGCCCGCGGAGGGCTGCTGCTGGGAATATGCAACGGCTTCCAGGTACTGACCGAGGCCGGATTGCTGCCAGGCGCGCTGCGACGCAATACGACACTGCGTTTCGAGCATCGCTGGGTGCGGCTGACCGTTGAACGACGAGATACGCCGTTTACCCGCGGTATTCCCGATGGGGCGACCCTGCGGTTGCCCATCGCCCACGGCGAAGGCTCCTACTACCTCCCAGATCACGACCTGGACGCGCTCGAGGCGGCCGGCCAGGTGGCGTTCCGATACGCGGCGCCCGAGGGCAATCCCAACGGGTCCGCGCGCGATATCGCGGGAGTAACCGACGTGACCGGTCGCATCTGCGGCCTCATGCCGCACCCGGAACGAGCAGCGGAGGCCATCCTCGGGTCGGATGACGGTCTGCTACTGCTGCGCTCGATGGTCGAGAGCGCCGCCCGAGTCGAGGCCGTGGCGTGACGCTCCTGGCTGAGAGAGCCCACGTTGAGTCTGTTCCCGGCCTGCATCGGCGGCTCGGCCTGACGGACGAAGAGCTCGCCGCGATCACGGACCGTCTTGGGCGGCCCGCGAACGATCTGGAGCTGGCCATGTTCAGCGTCATGTGGAGCGAGCACTGCTCGTACAAGAGCTCACGCGCCCTGCTCCGGACGTTGCCAACGACCGGTGAGGACGTCCTCGCGGGTCCGGGCGAGAACGCGGGCGTCGTCAGAATCGGCGACGGCCTGGCCGTGGCTTTCAAGCTCGAATCGCACAACCACCCCAGTGCCGTGGAGCCATTTCAGGGCGCCGCTACCGGCGTCGGCGGCATCTTGCGCGACGTCGTCGCGATGGGCGCGCGACCAATCGCGCTGCTCGACGCCCTGAAGTTCGGCTGGCCGGACGACGAGCCTACCCGTCGGCTTGTGCGCGGCGTCGTCGGCGGCATCGGCTCGTACGGCAATTGCGTGGGCGTGCCCACGGTCGGCGGCGAGCTGTTGTTCGACCCGACGTACACGGACAACCCCCTGGTCAACGTGATGTGCGTTGGCCTCGTCGCCGAGAACGGCCTGGCCCATGCGATCGCCACCACGCCGGGCAACCTGGCCGTGCTCTTCGGCTCGCCCACGGGTCGCGACGGCATTGGCGGGGCATCCGTCCTCGCCAGCGCGAACTTTGGCGAAGGCTCCGCGGAGATGCGCCCGAGTGTCCAGATCGGAGACCCCTTTGCCGGGAAGCTTCTGATCGAGGCCAGCCTCGAGCTAGTCGAGCGCGGACTGGTCGAAGGACTCCAGGACCTCGGCGCCGCGGGTCTGACATGTGCGGTCTCCGAGATGGCCGACCGCGGCGGCACCGGCATGCGCATCGACCTACAGGCTGTGCCGCGACGGGAGCCGAACATGGCGCCGTTCGAGGTGATGATCAGCGAGTCACAGGAACGCATGCTCGCGGTCGTTTCTCCCGAGAACGTGGGCGCGGTGCAGGATGTCTGCCGGCGGTGGGGTCTTCCCTCGGCTGTCGTAGGCCTAGTCACGGACGACTCGGATGTGACGGTCGTCGACAACGGTGTGGAAATTGCCCGCGTGCCGGCGAAGGCTCTTGCCAGCCAGTCGATCGAGATGTCGCGCATAGCGTCCCCGCCTCAGCGTCGTCGCGCCGCGCCCGCTCCAGGCGAGGTGGCGATGGCCCATGACGGGCTGCCCGAGCGGGGCATGGATCCGGGAGCCGTGTTGGAGTCCCTGATTGGTCACGCGAACCTGGGCAGCCGGGCGTGGGTCACGACGCAGTACGACCAGACCGTGGGAACGGACACGATCGAAGGGTGTGACCATGGTGCGGCCGTGCTGCGGATCAAGGGCACGCGCATGGCCCTCGTGATGGCAACCGATTCGCAGCCCTCGGTGGCTATGCACGATCCTGCACTCGCCGCGGCACTCGCCGTCGCCGAATGCACGCGCAACGTCGCGGTCACCGGCGCCAGACCACTCGGCATCACCAACTGCCTGAATTTTGGCGACCCGGGCAATTCAGAAGCCTATTGGCAGCTCTCGGAGTCGGTGCGCGGCATGAGTGACGCGTGTCGTGCGCTGGGCGTGCCGATCACCGGCGGCAACGTCAGCCTGTACAACGAGTCGGCCCTCGGACGAATCGCGCCTACGGCGCAGATCGGTGTACTTGGGCTGCTGGACGATATCGAGCTCCTGATACGCCCTCAGTTCAGGAATGACGGCGACCTCGTCGTGTTGCTCGGTGAGGCTGGCCCCGGGATGGCTGGATCCGCATATGAAAGGCTCGCCGGCACGGCGCCGGAGGATCGGCCCCCGTCGATCGACCTCAACCGCGAGGCGTCGCTCCAGAAGCTTCTGCAGCGGGCGGCGGCAGACAAGCTGCTCAACTCAGCGCAGGACGTCAGTGGCGGCGGGCTGGCCGTCGCGATCGCCGAGTGCGCCATCTGGAGTGGCCTGGGCGCCGACCTGACGCTGGCCGTGGCCATGTCTCCGGCTGTAGCGCTGTTCGGCGAGAGCCCGACCAGGGCTGTCGTGAGCATCGCCCCCGAGAGGTGGTCCGAGCTCGCCCGGCTCGCCGCCAGCGTGCGCATCGCCTGTCGCCGTCTCGGAACGGTGGGCGGAGATCGCGTCCACATCCGACTGGTGGGCGTGGGAGCCACAGGCGCGGCGGAGGCACGCGGTGCCGGGGTTGCCGACGAAGTCGACGTGCCGCTGTCCGAGCTGCACAAGGCATGGACGATGGCATTGCCACGGGCATTGGGAGTGGAGGGGATGGCCTGATGTGTGGCGTCGTCGGTATTCACGCGCCCAACCAGGAGGCGGCCGCGTTGGCTGCGCTGGGCATCTTCGCGCTCCAACACCGCGGCCAGGAATCGGCCGGCGTGGCTGTCAGCGACGGCCACGGGGTGATGGTCTACAAGGACCTCGGGCTGATCGACCAGGTGATCGACGAGAAACGGCTCCAGTCCCTGCGCGGCGACCTTGCGATCGGCCATTGCCGGTACTCCACAACCGGGTCGACGATCTGGGAGAACAGCCAGCCGGCATTCCGGTTGGGACCTCGACGCGCAGTGGCCGTGGGGCACAACGGCAACCTGGTCAACACCCAGGCCCTGCTCGACGAGCTGCCCGGCGGGCGCACGCGCCTCGTCGGAACCACGGACACGGAGTTGCTCACCGCGCTTCTCGCGAGTGAGCCCGGGACGGACATCGTCGAGGCACTCGTCTCCCTGCTGCCACGCGTGAGCGGCGCCTATTCGCTCGTCGTGATGGACGAGAAGCGCGTCGTGGGCGTACGCGATCCTCATGGTTTCCGGCCACTCGTCCTGGGCGTGATCCCGTCGGCTAACGGTGAGGCGTGGTGCCTGGCCTCGGAGACGGCGGCTCTCGACGTGCTCGGCGCGGAATTCGTGCGCGACGTCGAGCCGGGCGAGCTCGTGGTGCTGGGCGAGGAGGGCGGCCCACGCTCTGTTCGCTTCGCCGAGGGCCGCGAGCAGTTGTGCGTCTTCGAGATGATCTATTTCGCCCGGCCCGACTCATACATGCTCGGCCGCAACCTGTACGAGGCGCGGCGACGGATGGGCGAGGAGCTGGCGCGCGAGGCTCCGGCCGAGGCAGACCTGGTCATGCCCGTGCCCGACACCGGCGCTCCGGCCGCCGCCGGTTACGCCGAGGCGAGCGGCATTCCCTATCGCGAGGGAATGACGCGCAACAGGTACGCCGGCCGCACCTTCATCCAGCCATCGAACGGTCTGCGCCAGCGCGGCGTGACTGTCAAGCTGTCTGCGCTGCGTGAACAGGTTCGCGATCGGCGGCTCATCGTCGTCGACGACTCGATCGTGCGCGGCACGACGACGCGTCACATCGTCGGTTTGTTGAGACGGGCGGGGGCCAAGGAAGTCCACGTGCGGATCAGCGCACCGCCCATCTTCCACCCGTGCTTCTACGGCATCGACACGCAGATCGAGACGGAGCTGATCGCCGCTCAGCGCTCCGTGCCCGAGATCCAGGAGTTCATTGGGGCGGACTCGCTGTCATACCTGTCGATCGAGGGAGTACTGGAGGCGCTCGACCTGCCCCGAGAACGGTTCTGCTTCGCCTGCTTTGACGGCAACTACCCGGTGCCGGTCCCATACGACGTGGGCAATCGCAAATTCCTGCTCGAGCGCGAGCCGCTGGCAATGCTGCGGTGACGACCCGAACCGCGTATGCCGAAGCGGGGGTCGACGTCGAGGCAGGTCAGCTGGCCGTCGACCTGCTGCGCGCGCGCCTGAACCCAGCAGGCGCAGATCTCCTCGGAGGCATTGGAGCGTTCGGCGCCGCGCTCGAGATTCCAGAAGCCTTCCGGCGCCCGGTGCTGGTCACGTCCACGGACGGAGTTGGCACCAAGACCGAGATTGCGCGGCGCCTTGGACGGCTCGACACGATCGGCCAGGACCTGGTCGCGATGTGCGTCGACGATGTGGTCTGTCACGGCGCTCGCCCGGCGTACTTCCTCGATTACGTGGCGGTGGGCCACATCGATCCAGAACGAGTGGCAGCGCTGGTGGGTGGAGTGGCTGCGGCGTGCGAGTCGATCGGTTGTGCTCTCGTTGGCGGCGAGACCGCCGAGCATCCCGGGCTGATGGACGCCGACGCGTTTGACCTGGCAGGTTTCTGCATCGGCTTCGTGGAGCGCGAAGATCTCATCGACGGGTCCGCGGCACGCGCCGGCGACGTCGTGGTCGGGCTGGCCAGCTCCGGCCTACACGCCAACGGCTACTCGCTCGTACGCCGGCTCGTCGACGATGGCCTGCTGCCGCTCTCGGAAGACCTGCTGACGCCGACGCGGATCTATGCGCCGGCGGTGCTCGCGCTGATCGAAGAGTTGCGCACTCGCCGTTTGCGCCTGGGCGGTCTTGCTCACATCACTGGCGGTGGGCTGGCAGGCAACCTGCCACGCGCGGTCCCCACAGACCTGGCCGTGCGGGTGGACCCTCGCGCCTGGACGCAGCCGGGCCTGTTCGACGAAATCGCTCGGTTGGCCGGAATTGACGGCGCCGAGATGCGCGCGACCTTCAACTGCGGCATCGGGTTCGCGACCGTCGTGGAGCGGGCCGCCGTGGATACGACCCTCTCTTCGTTCCGGGCATCGCAGGTCGAGGCCTGGGTCATCGGCGAGGTGCGTCCTGTCGCCGAGCTCGGCGGCGCGCGTTACGTCGAGGTGGCCTGACCTGAGCGGGCGGGTCTGTGTGTGCGTGTCCGGCGCGGGCACGAACCTCCGCGCGCTACGCGGCTACGAGAAGCGCGGTCTCCTGGGCGGCGATATCGTGCTGGTGCTGGCCGACAGGCCGTGCGCCGCCCTCGCGTTCGCCGCCGATGAGGGGATTCCGACGGCGCTCCTCGACCCAGCGGCCTACGCGGATCGCGGCGCCTGGGACGTCGCAGTCGGGGACGAATTGGCGGCGGCGAACCCAGACGTCGTCGTCAACGCCGGCTTCCTGCGCTGGCTGGGGCCACCGGTCCTGGAACGCTTCCATGGACGGATGCTCAACATCCATCCGAGCCTGCTACCCGCATATCCGGGCCTCCACGCCGTGCGTGATGCGCTTGCGGCCGGCGCGCGAGTCACGGGGGTGACCATCCACGTGATCGACGAAACGCGCGACGGAGGGCCGATCATCGCCCAGGAGGCCGTCCAGATAGCGCCCGACGACGACGAGGCCACCCTGTTGGCTCGCGTGCATGCGGTAGAGCATCGGCTCTTGCCGCGCGTCGTCGCCCTGGCTCTCGCCGGCGCGATTGAAATGGACGGCGACCGAGTGCGGCTCGACGAAGCGAAGGCCGCCGAATTGCCGGCCCCGCACCGCGCATTGATCTCGGTGTCGGACAAATCAGGGCTCGGGCCGTTCGCGCGGGCGCTGGCGGGGATCGGCTTCGAGCTGGTCTCGACCGGAGGGACTGCGCGCGCGCTGCGTGCCGAGGGTCTCGAGGTGACCGATGTCGCGGACGTCACCGGCTTCCCGGAGATGCTCGACGGGCGGGTCAAGACACTCCACCCGCGGATCTCTGCCGGCGTCCTGGCGGACCTGCGCCTGGCGGACCATCAGGCGCAGCTCGCCGGCGCAGCCATCGAGCCGTTCGAGCTGGTGGTGGTGAACCTCTATCCGT